>NZ_LXHX01000103.1:0-9323 GCF_001649495.1 Emticicia sp. MM
AAACCGTCTTTGTAATAAACCGAAATAAGTGCCGATTTGATTTTCTTGGTCATTTTGGAATGATTTTTGCAGTATTACTAATACAGATATGTTTGATGCCCGTGCCAAGTTTTGAGCAGCGAGTCATAAATATTGAAAGTGCAAATTTAATGCTTTTTCTTGATAAGATAATAATTGCTCCCAAAACATTAAAAAAATAGCAAGAAATGATTAAAAAGTGTGTACTGTTGGGTATTTCTATGCTGTTTTTGGGGAATGAGGTTTCTGCACAATCTCAAAATAATACAAATTTGCGAAATCAATATTTGGGAGTTAGATATAAAGATTATCGAGAGTTGCGAGAGCTTTCAAAGGTAAACAGCAATATGATTAACCTTCATTATGGAATCGCCTTAATGAAGAAAGAGGATAAACATTTTCTTTTTTTATCAAGATTTGAAAACTCCGAAAACCATTCAGATGATTTTCAATTAAAGGTGATTGACATCAAAGAGATTCCGAAATTCAATGAGTTTTATCACTGTGTATCGGTGAAAGGATGCTCACAGAATGGTAAAAACGACCCAACGCTTTTTGCATTGGCTGTCATTGAGCCAGAAAAGTATCTTACAAAAATCGTGAAGGTTTGGAGGCTCGATAAGCCTACGGGTAAGATTTTAGATTATACGAGTTCGGGTGTGAAGTGTATTAATCATAGCCAATTGGCATTAGTAAGTGAGTAATCTTAGCAAAGTAGCGGAGGAGTTTTCTCCTCGCTACTGAGCGTTTCTATACGAGGTGCAGGTTGTCCGAAAGGTGGCTTGCATCTTTTTTTTTATGTCAAGAAGAAAGAAAATTATTCATTTTCCATTATCAATTCTACATTAAACACGTGGTTTCCACGCTACTTCTTCGCTGCCCAATTCCTGAGTCATTTTTCGAGAAAGTACAAAGAGGTAATCAGAAAGACGATTTAAGTATTTTATAATCAACGGATTAACTTCTTCTTCGTGCGAAAGTCGGATACTTAAACGCTCGGCTCGGCGGCAAACCGTGCGGGCAACGTGCGTATAAGAAACCGACTGATGTCCACCTGGCAAAACAAATGCTCTGAGTGGAGGAATTTCGGCATCCATCAAATCCATTTGTTTTTCGAGTAGCTCAATATCTTCATCCAAGAGGTCAGGGATTTTCTTTCTACGCACTTGTTCGGGTTCGGAAGCTAAATCAGACCCAATCGTAAATAAGCGGTCTTGAATTTCCTTCAAAACATCCTTTCTTGATTCGTTGATTGCTTGGTCACGCACGAGTCCTATCCAAGAGTTTAGTTCATCGACCGTTCCGTAAGTTTCGATTTTCAAATCTGCTTTGCTGATCCGAGTACCGCCAACCAACGAAGTCGTGCCAGCATCACCTGTTTTTGTGTATATTTTCATTTTGTTACTTTAAAAATCTCCGTTCCCTGAGCGAAGCCGAAGGAAACACTTATTTCCCTGCCAGATAATCTTTATAAGTGCTACATTCTTCAATCAGTTGGTCTTCGTAGGCGGTGCTGCCGAATTTTGTTTTTAAGAGATTGAAGTAAGTAGAATATTTATCTTTTTTCAAATTGGCCAAAACTTGCTTATTTTCGGCTTCTTTTTTCTTCATTTTGTCTTCTGGGAGCAAATAAATGCCATCATTGAGCTTCAGAGCAATGGCATTGTATTTAATTTGCTGACAAGCCGCTGCCAAATAACAAGCTTTAGCGGCAAGCTCAGGTTTGGGTGCGGTTTGCATAGCTTTATCGAAATAAAAGAGCGATTTTTCGTAAGAATAATAATCGTCTTGCTCGTTGATGGCATCCATGCTACTCCAACCACGACGCAGCAAAATCCAGCTATTGCCATAATAACTCATGTTGTAGCTGCCACAACCCAAAAGGAGCCAACTCTCATAATCGTTCGGATTTTGCTTTACTTTTTCGGCCAATGTGGCCATTCGAGTTGCAAACGAGAGTGGCGTTACTCTCTGTTTTGCATTTACATCGCCTTGCCCGTTTAAGCTAAACGGATTTACATCTAAATATGTTTGGAAAGGCTCGGCTTGCCATGTTTTTGGCGAAATATGTTTCCATGCTTCTGCTGCCTGTGCGTATTGATGCTCTGACAACGCCCTGCGGCCCAAAACCATGTAAAGATAATCGTTGTCGAATCCAGCCAATTTCTGTAAGCGTTTATCAAAATCATTGGTAGATTTTTTTGAGAAATAATCAATCACATAACCAATGGTTTTTGATGATGTCGAATCTTCGATTTTGTATTGGTCTGTATTGCTCATAAACGAAGCAGTTCCACCGTATTCGGTTTGTTTAGCTTGCTGATACGAAGCCAAAACCTTCATAATAAAAGCCTTAGCTTGATTTTCGGGTGAAGCATTAGACGAGGAACTACTTTTTTCAGCGGCATCTTTTTTACCGAAACATCCCGAAAACCAACCAAGAGATTTTGTGCCTTTGTTTTCGGAAAGTGTCGTTTTTTCTCCTGAATTTTCGGCAAATTCATCGTTTACGGGTAAACCTTCATATTTAGCGGCCAAAATTTTACAGGCAGCATTAAAGTTATTGGCCGTGCGGAATTTATCGGAGCGAGCAAATTTTTCGAGCAATGGCATGACCGTTGCTTCCATTTTGGGCGTTACTTCGGGCGTTTCATAGATAGCCAGCATCATTTCTTGCATTGCCATTTGGTCTTTCAAACCTTGATTTTCTGTCGGAATCGCTTTGGCTTTTTGTAATAATTCGCTGGCTTTCTTGAAGTCTTTGCCGATAAATGTCAAATACGAAGCGGCGGTGTACCAAAATGGCGAATTTTTCAAGCCTTCACTTTCTGCGGCATCGAGATTAAAGGCCAATAATTGCTCGAAATAATTTTTTGCATTGCTTTTCCATTCGACTTTTTTCAAGGAATCTACTGCCCAAAAGCCGTATTGAATGGTCTCTTGACTATTGAAAAAATAATACTCGTTTTTATTAATTTCACGAGCCATTACAAACTCCAATAAATGATTTTTTGTGTCTAAACTTTTAATTTTCTCAAGAAAAGGTAAGCCATCTTGTAGCGGTAAAACAGCCGTTGCGGCATATAAATTAGCCTTTTCGGTGTCGTTTTTACAATATTTTACGGCATCTTCACTAAACTTTGAAGCGTATCGCAAACTCAAATAAGCTGCCGATTGGCGAGTAGGAGCGTTGACCAGAAGTTGAGAAAAAAGATAATAAGCATTCGTCGAGTCGCCAGCGTGCATGTACGCACCCGCCACGCGAGAAGCCGCCCAATCGCTGATAAATGTTTTGGTTTTTAGGGGTTTTACCAGCTTTTCGTATAAGTCAATGCTTTTTTTATAGTTTTCCTGAATACTTGCCAGTTTTACCGCTTGATATGCCAAACGTTCTTTCAAAAAAACATCATTCGTTTGATTATATTTTGCCAATGCATCCATCAATAAAGTATCATAGTCGGGCTTTACTACTTGTTGATTTGTATCAATGGCTGCATCATCAAAATTTCCTAAATCGTTGGCCTCGACTTCTTTGGCCAGTTCGAGGTATTCAACTGCATCGCTTCTTCCTTTTTTTCTTAAAGCGTCACGCAAACCAGTAGAATATTCACCAGTTGGATACAATTCTTCGCTCACTATTTTTTCCGAAACACCCGCATATTCAGCCCATGCTTTTACGTTGGCTTCTTGGGCAGGGTCGGTTTTTACTTCGTCTGACCAGTAATTATCGCCGTAAGTAAACTGCGTAGTAAAATTATAAGGTCGGAATTTGGCTTCATGGGCTGCACTTTCGGGCGAGAAAAAACTCTTAAACTCATCATAGTCAAACGGCATGGGGCCGCAGGCAATCAAGAATAAAATAATGAATGATTTTGTTCGATTACTCAAACGAAGCATAGATTTCAGCGAGTTTTTCATTGCCATAAAAAGTGATATTCTGTTGGTCTAAATGATACAAAGCAAAGGTAAGTTTTTGACTTGATATTTTTTCATGCAAGGTCTTTGAGCCTTTGATAATTTCTTCGGCACTCACTTCCTCGACCCGAATCATGTCGCCTTTTCTTAACGAAATTCCAAACGCCGAAGTATCGGCCAAAACAGTAAATTTATGGTCGTTTTTTTCTAAGAATTTTTGTTTACTAAGTGCTTGATTATCAATGTTATTAATGACGGTCAAGAAAACATTATTGCGGTAAATAATCGCCCATCTAAAAATCGGCATGACCAAATCAAGTGAGAGCGGATATTTATCAAGTGTGGACAAATATTGCGAAGCTGCATCGAGGTCATAAATCGAATTCCGAATTTGTGGCTTTTTCCAGTTCGACATATTATAAAACATCAACATTCCACGCTCTACGGGCGGAATGCCTGTTTTATGAGCAAATTTTATTTGATGTAGCCTAATAGTGGCCGAAAGGTGTTTTTCGGGAAAAAGTTTTTTGAAAGCTCTGAGTAAGTAAAAATAACGTTCACGGGTCGAAATCGTCCAATCGCAGTCGAACTGAATTTCTTCAAATTGCTTATTTTTTAGTAACGTTCGGAGGTGTTTATTGATAAACGAAATCGTTGTATCTAATTGTTGGCCAGTGGTTTGTTTTAAAACATTATTCGTAATAAAAACCGTTGGAATGATGGTAAGATTTGTCGGAATTTCCTCTTCAAATCTAATCGAAGCCTTCGGAACCGCTCGTGCTTTCGTAAAATCCCAATCCACATCAAAAGCCTTGAAATAGAGTTTTTTTATTTTGCACGAATCAAGTGTTTGGCGTTCGGTTTCGCTGAGCTTGAAAGTTGACTTCCAGTAATAAATACCTCTCGAAATATCTTTAGGAGTGCTTGCTGTTTGGCAAGAAAGGCAAAAAACAAAAGCAAAAAACAAGAAAAAACGCATGGCTTGGGTTTCGGAATGATTTTGTAAAGATACAATAAATTAGTTTTTTCAATAAAAATCTAATTCTCTCGAATCTCTGCCCTAACTTTGCACCCGAAAACAATCGCCCGAAACAGGCGGTTAAAAACACCGAGATACATTCTCAATTATACATTTTCCATTTTACATTAGTAAAAATGTCAATATCAAACGTATTCTTTAATTTTTGGCGTAAAGCCTCAATGCCACTTTTGGTGGTGGCTCTTATGTTATGTTATTTCACAATGCCCGATAATGCCGCCATTCACCACGATGAAAAAGGCAATCCAGATGGTTTTATTGATAAGCAAAACTTCTTTTATATCACATTTGCAGTAGTTATTGTTTTTAATTTTCTCTTGAATTTGCTGAAAGCACAAGTATTGAAAATTGATTTTGCGAAAGTGAATCCACTCAGTACTTGGGCTAAAAGTCCTCAAAAATTGAGTACGTTGATTGAAGGTTGGTTCAATGCTTTTGTGGCAATCACCAATACTTTTATTGCATTTGTACTAATCGGGTTACGCCGAATCAATAGTACTGAAGAACAAAAACTTGATTTTGATTATAATTGGGTGTTGATTGTAGGTTTCGCTTTATTGATTATCCTGATTTTCTTCTTGCCACTCCGATTACTTTTCTCGAATCCAAGCGAAGATTAATTGTTTGTAAGTACACAGACAATGGCATAAATCGTTGAAGAAAATGATAGAGATAAACTTAGAAAAATATAACTACGAACTTCCCGATGAGCGAATCGCACGTTTTCCTGTAGAACCCCGCGATTCGTCTAAGTTGTTGTTATACAAGGACTTGCAGATTTCGGAAGATGTTTTTTACAATCTAAAAAATCATCTTCCCGAAAATACGTTCTTGGTTTTCAACAATACTAAAGTTATTCCTGCTCGTTTGTTTTTTCAGAAAGCCAATGGCGTAGTTATCGAAGTTTTTTTGTTGAATCCCGTTGATCCGTCAACTGTAGTTTCGCAAGTAATGGAAACCACTAAAACTTGCACGTGGGCTTGCATGATTGGCAACAAAAAGCGTTTCAAGGAAAAAATCGTAGGAACATATAACATAGAGGTAGGGGAGTATCGTATACGCCCAGAAAACGTAGAGTTAACCGCTGAATTAGTCGATTCTGAAAAAAATTATGTAAAATTTTCGTGGAATAATTCAGATTTGACTTTTGCCGAAATCGTTAGGTATTTTGGACAAATTCCGTTGCCTCCTTACCTCAAACGGGAAACCGAACAAAAAGATTACGACACCTACCAAACCGTCTATTCAAAAAAAGATGGAGCAGTAGCTGCACCAACCGCAGGGCTTCATTTTACCGAACAAGTTTTCGCCGATTTAGCCCAGAAAGGGATCAAGCACGATTTTGTTACGCTGCACGTAGGAGCGGGGACTTTTCAGCCAATAAAAGTCCAGAACGTAATCGAACATAAAATGCACTGCGAGCAAATTGTTTTTGATAAATCGTTTATTATAAACTTGTTAGAAAATAATTCGTTCGTAATCCCAGTCGGAACAACCTCGATGCGTTCACTCGAAAGTCTCTATTGGTTTGGCGTGAAATTATTATCGGGAAAGCAGGATTTCTTTATCGAAAAGCTTTCACCCTATAATCAAACTGAAAGCTTCACAGCCGAGCAGTCGCTGAAAGCAGTTATTGATTACATGACCGAAAATAACCTTTCACAACTCGTCGGAGAAACCGAAATTTTCATTTTTCCGAGTTACGAATTTAAAATTTGTAAAGGAATTGTCACTAATTTTCATCAACCAGATTCTACCTTAATTTTACTTGTAGCGGCATTGGTAGGTGAAAATTGGAAGAAAATTTATGACTATGCTCTTGAAAATAATTTTCGTTTTCTAAGTTATGGTGATTCTTCGCTTTTGATTCCGTAATTTTGCGACTTAAATTTCGTTATCAAAGTAGTGCGGACTTTTGGTTCGCTATTGATATTAAAGAATTATTTCTCAATTACAGTGAGTTTATATTCACTAATACTAAAGCGATAGGTTGAATACCTGTCCTACAAAACATTTCAATGAAAAAAGCACTAACCACTATTTTAGTTTTTGTAAACATTCTTAGTTTTGCCCAGATCAGACCTGATACTCAGTACGGATTTAAGGTAGGTATCAGCAACTCAATGACTGCCATCATCAATAATCGAACAAACATTTCAAATAAATTGAGAAATGATTTCAATGCGGGAGGTTTTTATCGTTGGAATTTGAAAAAAATTAGTCTTCAACCAGAATTATACTACCAAGCAAAAGGGGGAAGCTTCAAGGCAACCACCAATTTTGCTGAAACTGGAAATACGATTTTACGTAATAACTATCAGTATCTTACAGGTTCGTTTGTAGTTGGCTACGAAATCGCCAAAAATATTCATTTAGTAGCTGGACCCGAATATGGTTATTCTATCAATTCAGGCTCAAAACGTGGACCATATACAAATTATGATTTCAGCCTTGCGGGTGGTGTGCGTATAGATATGCTCGATGCGGCTCACTTGTTTAGTTTAAATATTCGTTATATCCATGGTTTGACAAACACAACTAATAAAACTTATACGCTCGAAGATAAATCGGTGATTCCGCTCAACTTCCAAAACCGTACATTACAAGTATCAGCAAGTTTCAATTTCAGCGACTATTATCGTTGGGCAAAAAAAGACAAAGCGAAACAGAAAAAATAAACCCCAAGCCCCTAAAGGGGAGAAGATTACGTACCATTTTTTAGCTCCCCTTTAGGGCGGTTCGACGTTTCGACGGGGAGGTGATATACTATGAATTTTATCGAAGAATTACGTTGGAGAGGTATGTTGCAAGATGCCATGCCTGGCACCGAAGAGCAACTCAATAAAGAAATGACGGCTGGATATATCGGTTTCGACCCAACCGCAAAATCACTGCATATCGGTAATCTGGCAACTATCATGTTGCTAAAACACTTTCAATTGGCAGGACATAAACCTTATGCACTTGTAGGTGGAGCAACGGGAATGGTCGGCGACCCTTCGGGAAAATCTGCCGAGCGTCAGTTTTTGTCAGAAGAAGTGTTGAAAGCCAATCAAGACGGTATCAGAAACCAACTCGTAAAGTTCTTGGACTTTGATTGCGGAGCAAATTCGGCCGAAATGGTCAATAATTACGATTGGTTCAAAGAAATCGGTTTCTTGGAATTTTTGCGTGAAGTAGGTAAATACTTGACAGTAAACTACATGATGTCAAAAGATTCGGTAAAAAATCGTCTGACAACGGGTATTTCATTCACCGAGTTTTCTTACCAATTATTACAAGGGTACGATTTCTACTGGTTATACAAAAATAAAAACGTTCGCCTACAAATGGGCGGCTCTGACCAGTGGGGAAATATCACGACGGGTACAGAGCTTATTCGTAGAAAAGAAGCGGCAATAGTTGGCGATGTTGAAGATGAAAACGTAACACACAAAGCATTTGCTCTCACAACACCATTGATGACCAAAGCCGATGGACAGAAAATGGGCAAAACAGCAGGTGGCAAGACCATCTGGCTCGATGCTAATCTGACTTCACCTTACCAATTTTATCAATTTTGGTTAGGCCAAGACGATAGAGATGTGCCAAAATTATTGAGAGTATTCACGCTATTCTCGAAAGAAGAAATCGAAACAATCGAAGCTCAACACGCCGAAGCTCCACATTTGCGAATCGCCCAAAAAGCATTGGCAAAAGACGTAACCTCTCGCGTACACGGCGAAGAGCAATATGAGTTAGCCGTAAAAGCTTCTGAGGTTTTATTCGGAAAAGGAACACTCGAAACCCTCCAAAGTTTAGATGAAGCCACTTTTACGAGTGTTTTTGATGGTGTACCAACTACCGAAATCTCACAAGAAACTTGGGCTGGCTGTGCGAGCGTATTAGATTTGATTTCGGTTACGACCAGCAACGAAGTTTACGCATCAAAAGGCGAAGCTCGCCGTGCCATGCAAGGCAATGCCGTAAGCATCAACAAAGTAAAAATCACCGATGAAAAACTGCCAGTTTCCGAATTACAACTCTTACAAGGAAAATATTTATTAGTAGGAAAAGGCAAGAAAAACCATATTGTGAAAATTGGATAAGAAAATTATGAATTACGATTTACGAATGACGAATAGAAGAAAAAGACATAAGTAATTGATAATAAATAGATTAGTTGGTGTGTTTTGTGTAAGAAAAACATTCATAATTCGTAATTCGTAAATCGTAAATTATTTTTTTGGCATAATTTTGGTATTTCTAATTTGCAAAGAAAAAAAATACACTTATCTTTGCAGTCCCAAACAAAAAGGGAAACATACACGGGCATGGTGCAATGGTAGCATACGGGTCTCCAAAACCTTTG
>NZ_LXHX01000104.1:0-36430 GCF_001649495.1 Emticicia sp. MM
ATGAGCGAAATCAATTGGTACGTTGTGCGGGCAGTTTCGGGACAGGAGAAGAAAATTAAAACCTACATCGAAAACGAAGCAATTCGACGCAAGTTGGATGAGTTAATACCAACAATATTAATTCCAACCGAGAAAATCACAGAAGTTCGTAATGGCAAAAAACGTGTTCGTGAAAAAAGTTTTTTCCCTGGATACATCCTTGTCAATGCTGACTTAAATAATGGTGAAGTGCTTCACTTAATTAAAAGTATGCCAGGTGTAATTGGCTTTTTGGGTCGTAACAACGGCACATCCATGACACCAGAGCCTTTACGTCAGTCTGAAATCAATCGTATTTTAGGTGTACAAGAAGAAACAGTTATTGGTGAGACAATCGCACCAGGTCTGACCTTCACTAAGGGCGAAAATGTAAAAGTAATCGACGGACCATTCAGTGGTTTTGACGGAAACGTGGAAGAAATCAACGAAGATAAGAAGAAATTGAGCGTAAGCGTTAAAATCTTTGGTCGTAGTACGCCAGTAGAGTTGGGATATATGCAAGTTGAAAAATTGCAATAATCATTCAAAGAATATTGAAGAGAGCCTTTCTGAAAAGAAAGGCTTTTTTTATGCCCAAAAATGATAAATATTTTGGACTGATTTTTCAGTAAAACCACATTTTTCGTAAAACTTGCAAGCTTGAATATTATCAAGCTGCGTTGGTACATCAAGCGAGATAAGACCTTCAATCTTGCAGTATTGCACACAAGCATCAATCAGCGACATTCCAACACCTTTTCCTTGCAGTGTTTCATCTACGGCAATGAGGCCGATAGTTGTGGTGTTCTCTTTCACACCTAAGGTTACCATTGCTTTTATTCGTTCATCATCCTCGTAAGCAAATACTTTTTCTGCAATTTGATGATTCACCGATTTATCAATCCATTCTCGGTATAAACGTTTGAAATTTTCAATACCTAAACCTTCATCTAATTTAAAGCGTGAATGTGTGCCACTTAAATAAGCCAAATCGTATAATAAAAGGCCATCTTTTTGGTCAAATTCTTTAATTTTAGTAATAGTTTTGGTTCGTAAATCTTCAATTTGAGCGGTATAGGTGATTTTTCGGTCAACTAATTTTCCATTAAATTTTTCAAGAATTTTACTCGGAATATCAGTGCTTTTATTTCCAAAAACATAAATTAAATCATACTGTTGTTGAAATGCCTTTTCAAGATTTTCGACTAAGAAAGTATAATCGTCTGTAATATCAATTCTTCCGATTTTTTTATTGAAAAAATCACTATCCCATGCTAAATATATCATCAGAAATTAAGTTTTTGGTCGATAATGTGAGTTGGTCGGCCTTTTACTTGCTCAAAAGTTTTACCTAAATAAATACCAATGATGCCGAGAATAAAAATAATTAGGCCTGAGAAAAACGTGATAGAGATAATAATACTCGCAAAGCCTAATTGCTTGATTTGATTGGTAAAGTAAAGATACAGGTAGGCTACACCCAAAAGAATGGCTATACCTGACATGATTAAGCCCAAGCGGACAGTCAGACGCAAAGGTTTATCCGAAAAGGAAATAATATTATTGAATGCCAGTTCGATAAGTTTTGACCAAGAGTAGGAAGATTTTCCTGATGCTCGTTCGTCGTGTTTCACGGGTAAATATGCTTTTCGGAAGCCTACCCACTGGGTCATGGTAGGAAAAAATCGAATGCGGTCGCCTAAGTTAACCACTGCATCAACTACTTTTCGGTGATAAATTCCGAAGTTAGCCACACTGCTATCTTGCACAGTATCAGTTAAATAACTGAAAGTTTTATAAAATACTTTAGAGGAGAGTTTCTTGAAAAAACCATCTTGACGAACTTGACGTTGTGCAAAAACTAACTCATAGCCTTCTTTTGCTTTGGCGAGTAGGCGAGGAATTTCATCGGGACGGTCTTGAAGGTCGCAGTCCATCACTACAATCCACTCACCTTTTGAAGTTGCTAAGCCAGCCGTAATAGCTGCGTGCTGACCGAAATTCCGACTAAGTTTTACACCTTTTACTATTTTATCTCGCTCACATACACGCAAAATTGCTTCCCAAGATTTATCAGGGCTACCATCTTCTACCAATAGGATTTCATAAGAATCAGTTATTGGTCTGACTGCTTGATGGATTTCTGCAACTAATTGTTCAACGATTTCTTCGGCTCTGTAAACAGGTGAAATAATAGATAAGTACATCGGAAAGTGTTTTTATTGCAATATTCGTTACTTAGTATTAGAGTGCCAAATGATTTACTGATGATTTTCAAATATATCAATAAAACCGTAACTTTGCCTATAAAAAAAATAGCTATGAATCTCGACTTAACAGGAAAAACTGCCTTCGTATGCGGTAGCACACAAGGTATTGGAAAAGCCACAGCCATTGAGTTGGCTCTTTTGGGGGCAAGTATTACGCTTGTCGCTCGAAACGAAGAAAAATTAAAAGCAGTCTTAGACGAATTGCCACGCAAAAAAGGTCAAAAGCACCGCTATCTTTTGATAGACTTCTCAAAAACCAATCAAATTAAATCTCGTATCGAGCGTCATTTATCAAAATACCCCGAAGCCCATATTTTGGTTAATAATACGGGCGGCCCAGTGGGAGGGCCTGTACTCGAAGCAAGTACAGAATTATTTACACAAACCTTTAACGAACACGTAGTTTCAGCTCAAATCTTAACACAAGCTATAGCTCCGACCATGATAAAAGCAGGTTTTGGACGAATCATTAATGTGACTTCGATTGGAATGAAACAACCAATTGTTGGTTTAGGAGTATCGAATACAGTTCGTGGGGCGATGGGAAATTGGGCAAAATCAGTGGCCAATGAGTTGGGAAAATATGGTATCACTACTAATAATGTTTTACCAGGTTACACCACAACTGCTCGTTTGCAGAAAGTAAATGAAATGAAAGCAACTTCAACTGGCAAACCAATTGCCGAAGTAGAGCAAGAATTAATCAAAGATATTCCAATTGGGCGATTTACAACTCCACAAGAAACGGCTTCTGTCATTGCATTTTTATGTTCACCAGCAGCTGCTTCGGTCAATGGCGTAAGTATTCCTGTTGATGGCGGAAAAACGAGTAGTTTGTAAAAAAGTTCATAGTTTTCGGAACGATAGTGCACAGTATTTACAATAAAAAAGGCTCTTTGAAATTAATCAAAGAGCCTTATGCGTTTATCACCTTAAAAAAATTACGCTTGTTTAGCTACCTGAATATTGAAAGCTAATTTTACTTCATCGCTTACTACAACACCACCAGCTTCTGTAACTGCACCCCAAGTCAGACCGAAATCTTGACGGTTGATTTTTCCAGAAATATCAAAACCAGCTTTTGTATTTCCGTAGAAATCACCCATAATACCACCGAATTCAGCTTTTAAAGTTACTTCTTTAGTTGTTCCTCTGATTGTCAAATCGCCAGTTAATGTATAATTTTCATCGTCAACTTTGTCCATTGAAGTTGAAACGAATGTCAATTTTGGGAAGTTTTCAGCATCAAAGAAGTCCGCTGATTTCAAGTGACCATCTCTTTGTTCTTGTCCAGTCGAGATACTGTCGATGTCAGCCGAGAAATTTACTTTTGCACCTGCAAAATTTTCATCATTGGCTGTTTCTACGCTTCCTTCGTAAGTTCCGAAGTTACCTGTTACTGTCGAAATCATTAAGTGTTTTACTTTGAAGTTTACTTCTGAGTGCGTTGGGTCAATAATCCAAGTTGCCATTGTTTTGTAAAGTTTAAATTTTATAAATATTTTTAATAATGTTTTTACATTGTATGTATATACATATAATACAATTAAGAATAATAAAAGGTTTCACAGAAATAAAAAAAAGTGTCATTCTTTTTTTAGAATAACACTTTTTGATGGCTAACTATTTGGTTATCAGTTGATTATTTTTTAGGAGTTTCTTTCAAAATTCCTTCGCAAATTTCTTTAGCAATGCTTGGCCCTTCGTAAACAAAGCCCGAATAGACCTGTACGAGCGATGCACCAGCATTCAGTTTATCAATAGCATCTTGGGCGGTGTAAATTCCGCCAACTCCGATTATTGGAAATGCTTTATTCGATTTTTCTGACAAATATCTGATTACTTCGGTTGAGCGGTCTGTCAATGGTTTGCCGCTTAATCCACCCGCTCCAATTTCGCTAACTGTCTCTTTATCAGATACTAAGCCCTCTCTGCTGATGGTTGTGTTGGTGGCAATTACGCCTGCTGTGCGAGTTTCTTTGACGATTTCTATCACATCATCAAGTTGTTCGTTGGTCAAATCTGGGGCAATTTTCAAGAGAATTGGCTTTGGTTTTGATTTTCTCCCGTTGTCTCTTTCCAAAACTTTCAAAATATATTTTAGAGGCTCTTTTTCTTGTAAATCTCTTAATCCTGGGGTGTTGGGTGAACTTACGTTTACCACGAAATAATCAACGTAGGGATAAAGGTCATTGAAGGCTTTGAGGTAATCATAGACAGCATCATCGTTTTCGGTGACTTTGTTTTTGCCAATGTTTCCGCCGATAATCACCTTTGATTTGCGTTTACGTAGATTATTAGCTGCTTCGATTGAACCTTCGTTATTGAAACCCATTCGGTTGATGAGTGCTTCGTCTGGTTTTAGTCTGAAAAGACGAGGTTTGTCATTGCCAGCCTGAGGTTTTGGTGTAACTGTTCCGATTTCTATAAAACCAAAACCGAGATTTGAAAGTTGGTCAGTCCAAACGCCATTTTTATCGAAACC
The DNA here is from genome assembly GCF_001649495.1 of Emticicia sp. MM. NCBI lineage: Bacteria > Pseudomonadati > Bacteroidota > Cytophagia > Cytophagales > Leadbetterellaceae > Emticicia > Emticicia sp. MM. The sequence continues at coordinate 4,774 of NZ_LXHX01000104.1, forward strand.
CGCTGCTAAACCTACTGGATTTTTGAAACGTAAACCGAAAACTTTTCTTTCGAGGCGAGTGTCTTTTTTTTCAAAAAATAACCTCAAAATATTGGGCATGAGCGGAATCGCACAGGCGGTCTTGAGGGCGTTCATCGCTACATAATGAATTTTCTCGGCATCGTAGCGAGTGAGGTATGGAAATACAAACTTTTTGTAGAAACTCATTTAGACTTAAAAAATTTAGGTTTTTTGTAAGTGTTTTTTGTAAATTTTTTAATACTCATTTTTAAATTTCGGATAGTACTAAAACTATATCTCCAATTTTAAATAAGACTTTTTGAGTATTAAAAATGTACAGCAAAGCAGAACGAATAGATAGGTTTACAAAAGTACAATTTATCGACAAAATTTCCGCAAAATCAAGGATAACATTTTGTTGACAAAACGTTGAATTTGAAAAGTACAATTTTTTATCAACTTATTTCAATAAACACTGGTGCTATTTTAGGTTTATAAATATGTTCATCCTCATATTTTTATGGTTTATCCCCATATTTTAATGCTTCATCATCTTTGTTTTCTGAATATTAGTTTGATTTTTAAAATTTGTATTGTTAAAGAGGAGTTCTAAAAAAAATTATAAAAACTTTGAACCTTTTGAAAGTTTCCTAAGTTTCTTAGAGTATAAAAACATTTATACCAATGAAGCTAAGTAATTTTTAAGGAGAAAGAATGGAAGTTAAAGAACGTATATTAAAAGCTGCCGAAGAACTTTTCTTGAAGTTTGGGATTCGCAGTGTGACGATGGACGAGATTGCTTCTGAACTTGGGATTTCGAAGAAGACAATCTATTTGCATTTTGCAGATAAAGATGCCATTGTGCATGAAGTAGCTACAAGCAGAATGAATCATGAACAAGGAATTTGTGAGCGTATTTATGAGGAGTCTGAAAATCCGATACATGAGGTAGTGAAGGAAATCGAAGTACTGAAAAAAGATGCGGCTACATTTAATCCTGTGATAATTTATGACTTAAAAAAATATTATCCGAAAACTTGGGCTTTGTTTCAACAACACAAACAAACGATTTTTTTGGATATAACCCGACGTAATCTACAAGAGGGTGTGAAACAAGGGCTTTACAGACCCGAAATTAATATTGAAGTTTTATCAAGGTTACGTATGGAAGAAATTGATTTTGCTTTCGACCAAAGTGTTTTTCCGAATACTATCTTTAATCAGTTTGAGATTCATCAAACGTTTATCGACCACTTTCTAAGAGGAGTGCTAACTCCAAAGGGTTTAACCATTTACGAACAATATATCGACAATAATTAATATCCATTTTTAAAATAGAATACCTACAAAACCAACGTCTTACATTAAAAACAAATACACAAATATGAAAATAAAATACCTACGGGCGGGATTCCGCTGGACGGAAGTGGCAACACTCCGCCGAAGGGCATTTAGCTTACTTTTTCTGATTGTGGCTACGAGTGCGTATAGTCAGCAATCGTTCACACTTAAAGAAGCTGTTCAATATGCTTTAAAAAACCATATTACCGTAAAAAATGCTGAATTAGAAATCTACTCAGCCGAAAATACCATCAAGCAGGTAAAAGCTGCTGGTATGCCACAAGTTAGCGGTCAGTTTCAGTACACTGCCAATGTGATTGTGCCAACACAATTAGTTGATGCCAAAAACTTTAATCCACAAGCTGCCGAAGGTGAGGTTGTAAAATTTAAGTTTGGTGTGCCGTGGGGCGGTCAAGCGGGAATTGGTGTAAATCAATTGATTTTCGATGCTACTTGGTTGGTTGGCTTAAAAGCCGCTCCAGTTTATCGTGAATTAGCTCAACGCACCGTGACCAGCTCGAAAGTAGCAGTTGCCGAAAATGTAATGAAAGCCTATTATTCGGTTTTGGTGGCCGAAGAAAGAAGCAAAATTCTGGGTTTGAATATCAGCCGTTTGGATACGCTTCTCAGAGAAATCAAAATCATGAACGAAAAAGGTTTCGTAGAAAAATTAGACGTTGACCGCCTACAAGTGCAACGCAATAATTTGGTTACGGAAACAATCAAAGTTCAGAATTTGATTCAGTTATCTTATGGTTTGTTGAAATTCCAGATGGGAATTAAGCAACAAGAGTCGATTTCGTTGAAAGATAAACTTTCTGAAACCGATGTAAATCTATTGCAATTGCCAGAATATCAAGGAGTTGATTACGGAAATCGTATTGAATATTCAACTTTGATGACACAACGTAAACTCACAACGCTTGACATCGAACGGATTCAGAAAGGTGCCTTGCCAAAGGTATTTTTCAGTGGTTCGTTGGGTGCGGGACATAGTAACCCACGCTTCAATCCTTTCGAGCGTTGGTTTGGTTCTTCGGCTTTGAGTTTGGGTGTTCAGATTCCGATTTATGATAGTGGTCTTCGTAAAATTCAGATTCAACAACAAAACATTAATTTGACAAAAATCGACCAAAGTGCTTTGTTATTGCGTGAATCGTTTGAATTACAGGCTTCTCAAGGTATTATCAGTTTGAAAAATGGTTTAGAAACACTCAAGTCTCAAAAAGCAAATATGGATTTAGCTACCGAAGTGGTGCGAGTTTCAAAAATCAAATATCAAGCTGGTGCAGGCACAAATATCGAAGTCGTAAATGCTGAATCTTCGTTGAAAGAAGCACAAACAAATTATTTTGCGGCATTATATGATTTATTGATTGCAAAAGTAGATTTAGACAAAGCAATGGGTAAACTATTGGCGGAGTAAACCAGTGAGAAAATTGTAGAATTGATTTTATACATTCTCTCATTCTAACATTCATTCACTCATTCATTAATTTTAATATGAAAAATACATTATATATCTTATCGACAGTTATTATTTTGGCTTCTTGCTCGAAAGGAGGAGGCGATAAAGTATCAGAAAAAAGAGCAGAACTCGCTAAACTTCAAGCAGACGAAAAATCAATTGCGGCGAGTATCAAAAAACTACAAGCAGAACTCGATATTCTTGACCCAAAGAAAGAAGTTGAGAAGGTAATTTCGGTAACTGTTTCGCCGATTGCAACGCAGACTTTCAAACACTTTGTCGAGATTCAAGGTCGTGTTGATGCAAAAAACAATCTTTTTGTTTCCCCACAAATGGGTGGAGCTATCACGAATCTTTATGTAAAAGAAGGTGATTTCGTAAAACAAGGTCAAGTTATTGCTACGATTGATAACTCTGTTTTGAAACAATCTATCCAAGAAATTGATGTACAGTTGGGTACGGCAAAGGTTTTCTACGAAAAACAAAAATCGCTTTGGGACCAAAAAATCGGGACAGAAGTGCAATACATTCAAGCAAAAGCGAATGTTGAAGCTCTTGAAAAACGTTTGGCTACGCTCCAAACACAGACAGCCATGACCAAAGTAGTTGCTCCGTTGAGTGGTTTTGTTGACGAGGTTCGTATGCGTGCAGGCGAAATGGCTGCTCCAGGTTTGGGAATCGTAAGAATTGTAAACTCTGAAAACCTCAAAGTTGTAGCTCAAGTGGCTGATACGTATGCCAGTACAATCAAACAAGGCGATGTTGTAACTATCAAATTTCCAGATTTAGGTAAAGAAACTACTGCCAGATTGACATTTGTTGGTCAAACCGTAAATCCTGCTTCAAGAACGTTTGCAGTAGAGGCTTCGATTTCTAAAATTGACCCACAATTAAAGCCAAACATGACGGCCGTAATGAATATCAACGACCAAGCGAAAGGTAATGCGATTATCATTAACCAAAACTATATTCAGCACACTGAGCTGGGCGATATTGTTTACGTAGCCGTAACCGAAGGTGCAAAGAAAGTAGCACGTAGCCGTAAAGTAACAACGGGCGTAACTTATAACGGTGACATCGAAATTACATCGGGCTTGCAGTCAGGCGATATGCTAATTACGCAAGGTTACCAAGATTTAGTTGATGGACAAGCGGTTAATTTCTAAATAACCCCACCCTAAATCCCTCCCCGATAGGGGGGGGATTTGAAAACCTACAATTTAAAAATCTTTCCTTTTGTTTCCCTCCTTATCGGGGAGGGGTCAGGGGTGGGGTTCTACATTCAAATTATATATTGGATTATGGAAAAAGATAATTTACATGAACAAGATTTACCTCACGGAAGTGGGTCTATCTACAACCTCGTTCGCTGGTTAGGTAATAACCAAACGACGGTTTATATTTTTACGGTCATGATTTTTATGGCAGGTTTAGGAATTTACTTCAACCTTCCAAAAGAACAGTTTCCTGACATTAAAGTACCACAGATTTACGTTCAAACGATTTACTTCGGAACTACACCTTCCGATATTGAGAACGTGATCAATAAACCGATTGAAAAACAATTAAAGACAATTTCGGGCGTAAAACGCATTAAATCGAATGCTTTGCAAGACGTTTCGGTGATTTTGGTAGAATTTAACCCCGACGTAAAAGTTGAGGCAGCTCTTCAAAAAGTACGTGATGCGGTCGATAAAGCCAAGCGTGATTTACCACAAAAACTCGATAGCGGCCCAACTGCCCAAGATGTAAACTTCTCAGAGTTTCCGATTATGAATATCAACTTGGTTGGAAATTTTCCGCTTGAAAAACTCAAAGGATACGCCGAGCAATTGCAAGATGAGATTGAATCTTATCCAGAAATTACGAAAGTTGATATTGTAGGTACTTTGAAACGTGAGATTCAGATTAACCTTGATTTGTATAAAATGCAAGCGGCAGGCTTGACTTTTTATGATGTGCAAAGTGCGGTTCAAGGCGAAAATATTAATATTTCGGGTGGTGAACTAAATGTTGATAATGTACGTCGCACGATTCGTGTGAAAGGTGAATTTAGTGGTGTGCAACAAATTCAAGAATTGCAAATTCGTAGTTCAACAGGTGCAACGGTTCGCTTAGGAGATGTGGCTGACGTGCGAGATAGCAACGAAGAACAACAAGATTTTGCTCGTTTAGATGGAAAATCGGCCGTTACGCTCAATGTCGTGAAACGTGCTGGTGCAAACGTAATTGCGGTTTCTGAACGTATTGAGCAATTACTTGAAAAATACCGTGAAGACCGTTTTCCACAAGGTTTAGAAGTAAGAGTAACAGCCGATACTTCAGAGCGTGTAAAAAGCGAAATTGCTGACTTAGTAAATACCGTAGTTTTAGGTTTTATCTTCGTGGTAATCGTTTTGATGTTTTTTATGGGTGTGCGTGACGCCATCTTTGTTGGTCTATCTGTGCCACTTTCGGCTCTAATTGCTTTCATTCCGCTTTGGTTCTCTGGCTTTACGCTCAATACAATCGTACTTTTTGCTTTCTTGCTTGGCCTCGGTATCGTGGTTGATGATGCCATTGTGGTTATCGAAAACGCTCACCGTTTGTTTAATAGATTTAAAAATCTAAGTATTAAAGAAGCGGTTGCTTTAGCAGCATCAGAGGTTTTCTTGCCTGTATTGTCAGGAACTCTCACTACCATTGCTCCGTTCTTCCCGCTATTATTTTGGCCAGGAATTGTTGGTGAGTTTATGAAATACTTGCCAATTACTTTGATTTATACGCTTTTGGCTTCGTTGATTGTAGCTTATGTCATTAACCCAGTTTTTGCTATTTCGTTCATGAAACGCCACGAAGAAGGTGACCATGAGGATACAAGTTTCAAGGCTATTCGTCGCCCAATGATTATCATGGGAGTTATCGCTCTTCCTGCATATTTAATAAATGTAGGTCTTGGAAACTTGGTTCTATTGGCAGCTATATTGTATGCTTTCAACCACTTTATTCTTACGCCGAAGATTATTTTGCCTTTCCAAGATGGAGCTTTACCTCGTTTCAAACAAGCGTATCGTAATCTGATTTCTTGGGTAATTACGGGCTATCGTCCAGTTTTTGCGGTGTTGAGTATGTTCGTTTTATTAATTCTTACATTCGTATTATTGGGAATCGTAAAACCAAAAGTTATTTTCTTCCCAAGTGGCGAGCCTGACTATATTTATGTATATAACGTAATGCCAGTCGGAACAGATGCACGTGTGACTGACTCAGTGACCAAGGTTATCGAAAGTAAGGTTTTTGCCGTAATTAAAAGAAATAAAGCCGAAGGTGCTATTAACTCAGTAATTTCTAATGTTGGTAAAAACGCAGGCGACCCATTCAATCCTGACCGTTCGGCAACGCCTCAAAAGTCGAAAGTGACGGTTGCGTTTGTGAAAAAAGAATTCCGTGGTGAAACTTCATCAGCCAAACTTTTGGAAGAAATGCGAAAAGAAATTCAGGGAATTCCAGGAAGTGAAATTTCTGTACAACGTGAAAACAATGGCCCACCAACAGGAAAGCCTATTTCGGTTGAAATTTCGGGTGATGATTTTGATAAATTGATTTCAATAGAAAAAGACGTACGTAAACGTATCTCGGCCGCTGGAATTCAAGGAATTGAAGAATTGAAGTCAGATTTGATTACAAATAAACCAGAAATCATTATTGATGTAGATAAAGTAAAAGCTCAACGTGAAGGTATCAGCACCTCACAAATTGCTTTGGCGATTCGTACGGCCTTGTTTGGAGCAGAAATCTCGAAATACAGAGATGATAAAGACGAATATCCGATTCAGCTAAGATTGAAAGCTGATGACCGTAATCAGATTGAAAAATTATTGAGTCTGAACATTACTTACCGTGATATGAATTTAGGAGGTATTTTGCGTCAAGTTCCGTTAAATTCGGTAGCAAAAGTGAGTTATTCGACTACTTTTAGTCAGATCAACCGCAAAAACCAACAGCGTATCATCACACTTGGTTCGGAGGTTTTGAATGGCTATAATGCCAACGAAATCGTGGCTGAAATTCAGGATAAAGTAATTGATAGAATGGAGATTCCGAGCGGCTATATCGTGAAAATGGGTGGTGAACAAGAAGAACAAGCCGAAACAGGTATTTTCTTGGCAGGTGCTTTAGGTGCAGCCGTTTTGTTGATTTACTTGATTTTGGCGACTCAGTTCAACTCGGTTATTAAGCCAGTTATCATTTTCGTAACGATTCTACTTTCATTTATTGGGGTATTCTTAGGCTTCATGGCCTTTGGAATGACTTTCTCAGTAATTATGTCGGGTGTTGGTATTATTGCATTGGCAGGTATTGTGGTGAAAAATGGTATTTTGCTCATTGAGTTCACCGACGAATTACGCAGTAGGGGGTATGCTCTCAAAGAAGCGATTGTAGAGGCAGGTGGTGTGCGTCTAACACCTGTATTATTGACTGCATCGGCAGCCATCTTAGGACTTGTTCCTTTAGCTTTTGGTGTGAGTCTCGATTTCGTGACAATGTTTACCGAACTAAATCCACACTTATTTTTTGGCGGAGATAGTGCTGTTTTCTGGGGAATCTTGGCATGGACAATCATTTTTGGGTTGAGTTTCTCGACCGTACTTACATTGGTTATCGTGCCGTGTTTGTACTACATCAATGAGCGTGTACGTGACAAATGGTTCCGCAAGAAGAAAACAGTAGAGTTGGTTGAAGAGCCAGCTTAATTTCTGACAACTGCCTAAGCGTAGTCGAAGGCAACAACAAAAATCCCCATTCTCGTAAGAGTTTGGGGATTTTTTGTTATTTTGCTTTGATAAATATTCAAAAAGATGAAATTTCAAACCTCATACCTTTTGTTTTCACTTTGCTTATTTTGTTTCACTTGTTCGGATAATAAGCTGAAAGTCAAGAATAATTCTTCAAAGGAAATTGTCGTGTATTACTCTAAAACCGATGAGCTAAATAAATATAGTTATGGAGTAAATATTTTACCCAATTCATCTAAAAATTTATTGGCTCGGAATCAAACATGGGAATATATTTTTGAAGCAAGCCCCGATAAGAAAGTACGTTTCTACATATATGATGCTAATTTATTGTTTGATAAAACCCCAAAAGAGCAATTTGATTTAATTATGGACACAAAAAATTGTTTAAGTAAACAAAAATTTAGCGTTACAGATCTTGAAAATTTTAATTGGGAAATACCTTACAGTGATTAATGATAAAAATACTATATGCAAATCCCAATTAAGTTAAAACGAATTTGTGATGCTTGAGCGAAGTCGAAGGCAGCAATAAAAAATCCACAAACTCTTACGAGAGTGGGGATTTTTTATTTATTTCTTTCTTTACAATTGTTGGCTTAAAAGAAGCATCCAAATAAAACTTTTCATCAAAGGTAACTTTGGGTTCATCTTTACTTTTAAGTATGGCATACACCATCCAAATAACCATAACATGTAGTACAAGAAAGGCCACCATTATGAATGGATAAGGCATTTCAGAAACAATAAATAAGCAATAAACCACCACGAAAAGCGTAGTGAGATAAATAGCAAATGAGTCCTTTTTCATAGATCTAAAGATTTAGTTTGAGATATGTTTTTCAACTCTCAACACTCCCTAATTGTTTAATTCTTCTTTTTACTTTATCTTTAAAACCAAAATTCAACCTTATACTAATGATTTCTATTAAACGTACATTCCGCTATTCAATTTTAATCTTACTATCAAATTATTGCTTGGCACAGACTCTCAAAGATGCCTACAAAGATGCTTTCAAGATGGGGGTTGCTGTAAATGAAGGGATTGTTTCGGGGCGAGATAAAGCCTTACAAGATATTGTCGTGAAACAATTCAACACCATCACGATTGAAAACTCAATGAAGGCTGAACGCATAAATCCTAAGCCTGGCGTGTTTAATTACGAAGCTGCCGATGCGTTTGTAGAGTTTGGTAAGAAAAATAATATGTTTATCGTGGGCCATACGCTCGTGTGGCACAACCAAACGCCTGCATGGTTTTTTCAAAACGAAGATGGAAAACCCAAAACAAAAGAAGAGGTAAAAGAGCGTCTGCGTGAACACATAAAAGTTATTGCAGGAAGATACGCAGGTAAAGTCAATGCTTGGGATGTGGTGAATGAAGTAATTGATGACGATGGGAATTACCGTCAAACTACTTGGGTTAAAGGCGTTGGCAGTGGTGATGAATTAGTAAAATTGGCCTTTAAATATGCTGCCGAATATGCACCAAACACCGAACTATATTATAATGATTTTAATGCATGGCGACCAACCAAACGAGATGGAATCGTGCGAATGGTGAAAATGCTTCAAAAAGAAGGTATCAAAATAGATGGTATCGGAATTCAAGGGCATTGGGGGCTAAATTATCCAAAGACTGAATATATTGAGGCTGCCATTGAAGCTTATGCCGCTTTGGGCGTAAAAGTAATGATTACTGAGTTGGATGTTGACGTATTACCACTAACAAAAGAAGGACAGGTAATTGGGCAAGGAATGAGTGAAAAACAATTTCAGAACGAAGAATTTAAGGAATTTCTTGATCCATACAGTAAAGGTTTACCCGCAGACGTTCAAACTCAATTGGCCAATCGTTATGCTCAATTATTCGAAATTTTCTACAAAAAACGTGATAAAATAGATAGAGTAACGATGTGGGGAATCCACGATGATATGTCATGGAAAAACGATTATCCAATACCAAGACGAACCAACTACCCATTACTTTGGGATAGAAATAAACAGCCTAAACCAGCATTTGATGCAGTTTTGAGTTTGCCCAAAAAAATGAAATAATTTCTAAAAACTGAGCTTGTCAATGCAATAAAATGGTTGTATCTATAATACAACTAAATACAAGAAGTTTAACCTTGAAGTTTGCTAATCATTGTCAGGAAAATAACCCATAAAAATTACCAATCCTCAGTTTTAAAAATCTAAGGATTGGTAATTATTTTAACAGAACAAGTTAATTATTTAATATTCGATAATTTACTTGGGTCTCTGTATCCAGTTTTATCTAAATACCAGTCAGGATAACTAACTCCTTCACTTTCAACCCAATTTTTAAAGAAAAGATAGCCATCAAGTATAGGTTTTCCTTCTAAAGGATGATTAAAGTTCTCAGGAATATTTAAAGCCCACGGCAAACGAGCTTCGCTTTTATAAAAAATACTTGAGGATGAGTTTGAGCGATCATCGCCTGTGCCTAAAAGACTTTTACTGGCTTTTTGTGTAGGAGGTTGATTCATTAGATGTACCTCATTGCCACGTGAGTTTCTCTGAAAAATAAATGGATTATAAGGAGCAGTACCTAAAAGTGATTTATTAACAGGTGTGTTAAGTACAATTTTCAAATTAAGTGTATCAGTTTTGACCGCATTGTATTGGTCAGGTCCATTATCAAAAGCAATGATTGTTGCAAAATCTTGTCCATTTTCCGTGCCATTACTTCCATTAGAAATAACATTATAACGAAGCGATTGTCCCGTAACACTTTTAACCGAAGAAGGAGGAATAGGTAGCTGAAAACCCCAACCACTCAAAATATTTGCCAATATTACTTTTACATATACTTTAGCATTTATCTCTACAACTTGATTCGCTGTGTTTAAAACCTCTTGAAATTGATAATTTACAACCATATCATTCATGTCGTAATCTCCTTTGAATGGCCACAAATCTTCATAGGCAAGTGAGCTATATGTACTGTTTGATGGAGTGTAGTTATTTACTGCTTTATTGATATCTGTTGGATATTCATCATTGTTATCACTTAGTCCGTCACCATCACTATCTTTGTTATTAATAACCACTGGAATATCCTCTCTGTTAATTGCTCTTACTGGATTTGATGTAGCAAAGAAAATCGCATCGTTGAAATCTTGGTCACAACTTGGACTTGCACGGTCAACATCTTCAAAAGCTAAAAGTAGGCGGTTTGTGGTGGGGTCGTTTAGTACAATTAAATGGCGTTTGAGGTCGGCTTTCGATTCGATATTTAAAACATCATGACTAAAATGAGCATAACTGCCATCGCTAACATTACCTGTTGAGTTATTAAAACCATTAGCAAACAACACAAATCCAATACCTGTATTTGCTGGAAATCGACCTATTTTTACTTTGTCACCTGACGTTAGACTGCCACCACTACCACTGTACGAAACATTTGGAAAAACAATCGTTATGGCCGAAATATCAGAGGTTTTGGTTGGTGGTTTGTTTAAATCAAAAGTATAAAAACCAAGAGTGTTAGTCCAACCAGCACCTTCATGCACGAAGGTAATCCAAACATCAGCCAGCTCAGTTATGGTCAAAGTATTTTTATTGGTCGATTTCAAAAAGCCAGGGTTTTCTATCGTAACAGGCGACCTTTCTGGTACACTGGCATCAATATTTGCTAAGAATTCACCAGAAATATCATCTCGATTAGCCTCAAGATAATTAGGTAAACCCATCTTCGACCACGTACCTAAGGTTTTTATATTATAGGATAATGTATTTGTCTCTCTAAGTTTTTTTGTATCTACAGCTTTATCATCATTAACTTCTCTAAGCATGTTTGGAGTTGTTTGATTTTTGCCTCCAAAAATAGCTTTTACTGTATTATTATTTACATTAACTATAAATTCATTTGGTAAGCCAATACGGTTTGGTCTTACAGCCACTTGTTTGACATAACTCGGAATAACTTGATTGATTTGTAATAAACCCGATGCCGAAGAAATGCCTTTCAATAATAATTTATCTTCAGGATAACTATATATCGAAATAAGTACACCTTTCATGGGTTTATCTAAATTATCAAAAGTCCCAATATCAAATTTAACCTCTTTAGTTGTTTTAAAATCGAACGTGGCGGAAATATTTAGTTCCTCCATTTTTGATTTTGTAACAGTTATTGGATTCGTTGTTTCAACTTTGGGGAAACAACTTGAAAGACCTGATGCTATTAAGAGCATAGAGACACCGATGTAGTATTTTTTAGTTCTCATAAATGAAATATTAGGATAATTGTCTTATAAAATACAAGCAAAATCCGTTCCGTTTTTTTTATATAATTCTCTAAAAATGATAAAAATAGTATGACTATTTAACTATTGGGTGGTTTATTGAGCATTTTTGATATAAAATTGTCTAAAAACACAATAATTGCACAGTAAATATTTTAGGAACACGACAGAAAAAAAAATAAATAGCACAAGGAAGAATATTTTGGCACAAAAAATAATTATGCTTTTAAAATTTTCAAAGAACTATAAAATTTTAGCAAAAATTAATTTCTATATAAATGCCTGATTATAAGTTATTTATAGTGTTAGTTGCTAATTGATGATTGATAATTAACAATTTCATTTTGTACTTTTCTCATTTCAAACTACTTTTACGTAAAATTCAAAATACACGAAAATAATGAGCGTTCTTGTAAATAAAAACTCCAAAGTAATCGTACAAGGTTTTACTGGCTCGGAAGGTACTTTCCATGCGGGTCAAATGATTGAATACGGCACAAATGTCGTTGGTGGTGTAACGCCAGGAAAAGGTGGACAATTGCACCTTGACCGCCCTGTTTTCAATACTGTAGAACAAGCAGTAGTTAGCACAGGTGCTGATGTCTCAATTATTTTCGTACCACCAGCGTTTGCTGCCGATGCAATCATGGAAGCAGCCGATGCGGGTATTAAAGTAATCGTTTGTATTACAGAAGGTATTCCGACAAAAGACATGGTAACGGCTAAATCTTATATTCAAGGTAAAAACGTTACTTTAATCGGACCAAACTGTCCAGGTATCATCACAGCTGAAGAGTGTAAAGTAGGTATCATGCCAGGCTTTATTTTCAAAAAAGGCACAATCGGTGTAGTTTCTAAATCAGGTACTTTAACTTACGAAGCAGTTGACCAATTATCAAAAGTAGGTCTTGGTCAAACAACCGCTATCGGTATCGGTGGTGACCCAATCATCGGAACAACAACCAAAGAGGCAGTTGAGTTATTGATGAATGATCCAGAAACAGAAGGTATCGTAATGATTGGTGAAATTGGTGGTGGGATGGAAGCTGAAGCCGCTCGTTGGATCAAAGAAAATGGCACAAAACCAGTTGTTGGTTTTATTGCTGGTCAAACAGCTCCGAAAGGTCGCCGTATGGGTCACGCAGGTGCAATCATCGGTGGTGCTGATGATACTGCTGCAGCTAAGATGAAAATCATGGAAGAATGCGGAATCTTTGTGGTAGCATCTCCAGCCGACATTGGTGCAACGATGTTAAAAGCTCTCGGAAAAGCTTAATTTTAAATTGATGATTCGATAAGATTTAGTAAACATTGAGCTTAAATTTGAGTAATCATACTCAATAATCATACAAATCTTTTCAGTCAAAATATAAAAACAAAAGGTCAGACTCAACAAGTCTGACCTTTTTTGCTTAATTTTGCAAAAAAATTAAAGCAGGCCGTTGAAGAAGATTCTTTACATACTTTTGCTAATCCTATCGTCAAAGTCGTTTGCCACTACCGTTGGCCCAAACGATCAATACTTCTTGGTACACGATTACCACGATGATTGGCAAGTGTATAGCGACCGAATGAAAGCTTACATTCCGTATATTTCAGAGCAGCATTTGGGATATCCTTCGCACACAGTTTTTTGCGATATTCAGAGCAATAGAGGCTACAATATTTTGGTTTACGCCCAAAAAGCTGATAATTTTTTGTTTATCAATGGCTCACTTCGCCAGAAGATTCCAGTCGGTAAATGGATTGTATTGAGTGTCGATAGTCTTTACAGAGCTTACGAGCAACCAACAATCTACATTACGCTTTATGGCTCAAACAATATCGAAGATAAAAAACTGATGTTGGGCTATAAACGCTCGCTGAACCAAAAGCCAATCGTATTGGCTGAGTCAGGTATAACGGCAAAACCACGCACGCCTACGCCTTACCGAAACTACATAGTACTGGTGTCGATGTTTATTTTGGTGTTCTTTTCATATTTATCGAACTCATATATTAGAGCATTTCAGCGGTACTTCAATTTCAAAGATTTGTTCAACACTTTCGTTCGAGAGCAATCGTTTCTGATAAACAAGCCCCTCAATCGAATGAATGTGATGTTTATCATTCTTCTGAGCTTAATAATCAGCTTATTTTATATGCTTTTGCAAAGCAAAGGAATCCACGTTTTTGGAGGAAGAGCCATTTTGCAAGAAGGTGATACGCTCGGAGTTTTACTTTCAAACTATTTCCGAATTAGTTTGGCGGTGTTTGTAATCATGGTTATGAAATACTTTTTTATTGGGTTGGTTGGGCAATTATTCAACCTCGAAAAAGTAGTCGATTTGCATTATTTCAAGATAATTCAAGCATCAAGCCTTTTCTATTCAGCTTTAGTTTTAGTGCTATTAGTACTCTTTATGGGTTACTTCCCGCATGATTTCAATTGGCAAGTGTATCTATTTACACCAATCGTAGCATTTTATTTGATTAGATTTTTCATTCTATATTTTACCATAATTCGTAGTATTCCTATACAAAGTCTCTATTTAATTTCGTACCTTTGTATCGTGGAAATATTGCCTGTTATTCTCGGCATAAGGTTTGCCATGTAATGATGTCTTTTTGTTTGTCATCATTTTAAGAAACCAAATAAAATTTTGTACTTGAAAACCCGCAATTTGGATGAGTGAAGTAACAGAAAAAATAACTCAGGACCGCCTCCGTAAAGTGGAGAGTATTTTGGTAACACAAGCGAGACCGACCGACGAGAAGTCTCCGTATTTTGAGTTGGCCAAAAAGTTTAATTTAAAAGTGGACTTTCGTTCTTTTATTGAGGTAAAAGGCTTAGACCACCGTGATTTTCGTCGCCAAAAAGTTGATATTTTAGCACACACGGCCATTATTCTAACCAGCCGAAATGCAGTAGATAATTTCTTCCGTATTGCTAAAGAACTTAGAATCGAGATTCCGATAGATATGAAATACTTCTGTATTTCAGAGCAAACGGCTAATTATTTACAAAAATATATCGTTATCAGAAAACGTAAGATTTTTGTAGGTCAGAAAACCGCTGCCGACTTAGAAGCATTGATCTTGAAGCACAAAGGAGAGAAATTCTTATTCCCATGCTCAAATATTCGTAGCAATGATATCCCAAATTTGATGAACCGTAATGATTTGCATCTCACAGAAGCGATCATGTATGAAACTGTTCCATCAGATTTATCAGACCTTACGGAAGTTTTCTACGATATTATATGTTTTTATAGCCCATCTGGAATTACTTCATTGAATTCTAACTTTCCAGATTGGAAACAAAATAATACTCGCTTGGCAGCTTTTGGGCCAACAACCGCCAAGGCTATCCGAGATGCAGGGTTTATTCTTGATATTGAAGCACCGCTACCCAATGCACCTTCAATGACAGGAGCTTTAGAACTCTACATAAAAAAGGCAAACAATATATAATAAAAATAAGTTAATAGGCTAAACCACAAGTTTAGCCTATTTTTTTTCGTTATGGTGTTAGGAATACAAATAATTAATTAAATTGCCTTTAGAAAGAGAACGATATAAAAAATGTGTTGCTTTTGCAGCCAAAATATTATCAATTCTCGTCTATTGACCATCGACTATTTTAGCCCACTATGAGAAAGATTTATTATATAGTTTTATTGATAGCATCTTTTACAGCTCATGCTCAGCAAGATGCACAGTTTACGCACTACATATACAATCAGTTATTTTTGAATCCTGCTACGGCTGGTTCTGAAAACGTCACTCGTTTTCAGGCAATTTATCGCACACAATATCAAGGTTATCAAAGTACTTTTGATGACGGAGGAGCTCCAGTTACACAAGTAATTTCGGCGAATATTCCACTCAAAATGATTAAGGGTGGCGTAGGTATAACATTTGTCAATGACAAAATAGGTGCAAGTACACAACAAGATTTTAAATTATCGTATGCTTATCAAATGCCACTTGGCAATAGCCAACTGGGCATAGGAGTAAGTGGAGGGTATTTTGCAAGAGGAATCGACTACGGCCGTTTGCGTCCGAAAGATGACGGTGACCCACTTTTGGCAACTGGGCGTTTTAGCCAGTCTGCCATTGATGTTGGAGCAGGGGTTTACCTAAGCAATCCATCTTACAACATTGGTTTGTCAATGAATCACATCAATCAACCAACTTTCGGACTCGGAACTGATAATGCCACAAACACCCTTAAACGTAGTGCATATCTTACTGGTAGCGTGTTAATTGGGGTTTCATATACAGTTGATGTGAGTCCGATGTTAATAATAAAATCAGATTTGAGTACAATTTCGGCCGAAGCGGGTGCCATAGCAACTTACGATAGTCGTTATTGGGTAGGAGCAAGTTACCGTACAGGCGATGCCGTTTCGGGACTTGTAGGAGCAAATATTTTAGGAGGAAGTATGAGAATCGGCTATGCAGTTGATGTAATAATTGGAGGTAAAAATGCTAAAAGTCCGCTATCTCATGAAGTACTCTTAAGTTATTCGTTAGCGGCTTTAAGAGCAGGAAAAAAATCAATCGTTCGTACACCGAGATATAGATATTAAAAGTTCCTTTTGACAAATATTTACCAAAGAAAATTTGAAATAACTGCTCGTTTTTATTTCAAAAAATACCTTAAAATCTAATTTTGGCATAATTTGTGCCGCTTAATAATAAAATTGCTATTTTCTCCGCTCATCTTATTAACATTATCAAAAAGTTATTGTTTTACTCTAACTGACTGGAAATTGCTTGAATAGTGCTATCCAAGACCTTTAAATAGATAATTTGGCTTAATAATTGCTTTATCAGTTGATAGTTATCGGAAAAACTTATTTTTTTTCATAACTTTGCGGGCTAATGCAATATTAATTTCGGAAGTCACGTTTCTATATTATCGAAAGTATCAATACCAAAAAAAATAGATAACCAACTTGTTTTCAGCTATGAACAAGAGAATATTAAGTACCTTTTTGAAAAGTCTGTTAGTGATTGCCCCAATCATAATGATGCAAAGTTGCGGTTCTAAAAGCCCCTTGAGTAAAATGGGGATTGGAGGAAAGAAGAGCAGTAAAAGTGGAGGCAAAGACATTGGCATGGATGGAATCCGTGATGGTGAAATCATGGCAACCTCTCGCAAAGGCTATAAGCAAACCGCTCCTCACGGAATGGTGCTGATTCCTTCGGGGTCGTTAATGATGGGACAAGCCGATGAAGACGTAATGTCGGCTCGTATCTCAATGAATAAGCGTGTAACCATCGTTCCGTTTTACATGGATGACACAGAAGTTACTAACCACGAGTACCGTCAGTTTATGAATTCAATGATGACTGACTCGGTTTCTGTTTTGGGTGAAGAATTTATCATGTCAACACTTTATCCTGATACTTCGGTTTGGAGTAAAGATTTTACTTATCATAACGGCGACCAAATGACCGAATATTATTATTCGTCACCTGCTTTTGATATGTATCCAGTAGTGGGTATTAGCTGGGATGCCGCAGTATATTTCTGTAAATGGCGTACAAAATTATTGAACGACAACAGAGCCCAGAAGAATTTATTCAAATCTCCACGCTATCGTTTGCCTTCAGAAGCTGAATGGGAATGGGCAGCTCGTGGTGGCAAAGAAGGAGCAAAATATCCTTGGGGTAACCCTTACGTAGCCAATGGTAAAGGCTGTTTCTTAGCAAACTTTAAGCCATACAGAGGAAATTATCGTGCCGATGGATACCCTTACACAGCTCCATCAAATGCATTCAATCCAAACGATTATGGCTTGTATAACATGGCAGGAAATGTGGCAGAATGGTGCCAAGATGCTTATGCAG
This sequence comes from Emticicia sp. MM, assembly GCF_001649495.1. Taxonomy (NCBI): domain Bacteria; kingdom Pseudomonadati; phylum Bacteroidota; class Cytophagia; order Cytophagales; family Leadbetterellaceae; genus Emticicia; species Emticicia sp. MM. The sequence goes on from NZ_LXHX01000104.1 coordinate 22,476, forward strand.
AATCATATATGCCAGTTACATGGGATTTGAACCCTGTGTACAACGATGAAAATGAGCCTCGTAAAATTATCAAAGGTGGTTCTTGGAAAGACGTAGCCTACTTCCTCGAAACGGGTACTCGAACGTATGAGTTCCGTAACGAACGCCGCTCTTATATCGGTTTCCGTTGTGTGATGGACCGTTTGGGAAGTGTTCCAGGAAGAGAATAATATCAAAAATAATTGCGAAGTATATCCTGAAGTATTCTACATGAATATTTCGATTTATACTTCGCATTTATTATGTTTAAATAAAAGTAGATTCAAAAATTATAAATAAATTCCCTTTTAAATTAAAGCTTAATTCTTAACTTTTTTAAACACATGGCAGCAAATAACAACGGTAAAAGTTTATTTTGGGACAAAATCATTCCGTTTTTCTATGGAGCAGGAGCATCAGTTGTAATCTTGGGGGCATTAGGTAAAATTATGCACTACGACTGGGCGAATTTTATGTTACCTATTGGTTTAGGCACAGAAGCTGCCATTTTCTTAATTTATGCTTTCCAATCATTCCTTCGTCCAGATAATGAATATCAGTGGGAAAAGGTTTACCCAGAATTAGCTGATGATTTTCAAGGAGAACTCCCAAAAAGAAGTACCACTCCATCGCAAGGTGCTGGTTTAACTGCCAAAATGGATGATATGCTTGCTAACGCTAAGCTTTCTCCAGATATTTTTGATGGTTTGAAAACAGGTATTCAAAGCCTTACTGGCCAAGTTGCTAAAATGTCAGATTTGACAGACGCAACCGTAGCAACAAGTGATTACGCTAAAAATGTAAAAACCGCTTCGGGTCAAGTAACAGCTATGAATGCTGCTTATGGCACTGCTGTAAATGCAATGAATAGCATGGCTGATGCAACTAAAGATGCTCAAGAATACCGTTCACAATTCAGCAAAATTACTCAAAACATGGGTGCTTTGAATGCAGTTTACGAACTTGAATTACAAGATACTAATAAGCATTTGAAAGCAATGAACGCTTTCTACGGTAATTTGACAACTGCAATGCAAGATATGTCAGATGCCTCGAAAGAAGCTCAACAATTCAAAACTGAAATGTCGAAATTGACAAACAATCTTACTTCGTTGAACAATGTTTACGGAAGTATGTTGTCGGCAATGAAAGGAAACTAAAATAGTTTAGAGTGTTGAGTTCTGAATGATGAGTTATATTCTACATTCATTCTTAATTCTACATTCTACATTCTTAATTAAAAAAAATATTTACTAACTGTATAATATATAGAATATATGGCAGGTGGAAAAGAGTCGCCACGTCAGAAGATGATAAACATGATGTATCTGGTTCTGACGGCAATGTTAGCACTCCAGGTAAGTAATGCACTTCTACAAAAATTTCAACTTTTGAATAATAGTTTGGAAAGAGCAAACTCGGCTGCTAATGGCAATAACGAGAAATCAGTAAAGGCAATTGAAAAAGAAATCAGAGAGAAACCAGGTGGAGCTCAATATGCCGATGTACTTCAAAAAGCTGTTGAAGTAAGAAAAGTTACAACCGAAATGGATAATTATATCAGTGGGTTGAAGCAGGAAATCGTCAATGCTGGCGGTGGACTTGATGCTGAAACTGGTGGTGTGAAAAACCCTTCGGAAGAAGAAAAAGTAGCCATCTTGATGGTTGGTGACCAAAAAAATGGTAAAGGTTACGAATTGAAGAAGAAATTGAATGATTTCGCTGTTCAATTACAAAAGTTTGCTGCTCCAAATACTAAGTTTCCTGAGTTAGCGGTTGATGCAGCTCAAGACCCCGCTTTGGCAAGAACAGATAACATTACAAAAAGCAAAGATTTTTCTGAGTTATATTTTGCTCAAACTCCAGTTCCAGCGGCATTGGCGGTTTTGAGTCAGAAACAATCAGAGGTTCGTCGCTTAGAAGGTGAAGTTTTAGAATATCTCGCAAGCCAAGTGGGTATCAAAGAAATCAAATTTGATGAAATCTTTGCGGTGGTTATTCCAGATTCACGTTCGGTAGTTGCTGGTCAGAAATACAAAGCTGAGGTAGCAATCGGAGCGTACTCTAAATCAATTACACCAAGAATCAGTATCAATGGCTCAGCTTTACCAGTAAAAGATGGTAAAGGTCTATATGAAATTACTGCATCGGGCGGTGATTTTGATAAAAATGGTCAGTTGAAGCGTTCATACAAAGCTACTGTTTCTTATCCTTCACCTGATGGCTCAATGAAGTCAGTTGAGAAAGAGGAAACATATACAGTATTGAAGCCATCGGTTCAAATCGAAACAGCCTCAATGCCAGCGTTATACTTTAAATGTGCCAACCGCTTAGCTACTTATTCACCAGGTTTAGGAGCATTGTATAGTCCTTCATTTAGTGGTTCGGGTGCAGATTTTATTCCAGGTGAAGGTGGTAAAGTAACAATTGTTCCAAATTCAGCCAAAGCTTCAATGAATGTAGTAAATGGCGGAATCACATTACAGACATTTAATTTCCCAGTTCGTCGTGTGCCTAAGCCAACGATTAAATTACTTGGGATTGATGAACGTAGAGGAGCTTCGGCGACTGGTTTAAGAACAATTAATATCGGTGCAATAGCTGATGAATCATTCAAATCAACTAACCCAGAAGATGCTGCATTTAGAGTAGCAGAATTTGAAGTTAATTTGGCTCGTGGTTCAAGAAGAATAGGAGGAGGTCCATTTAATGGCAACACTGCAAATGTTTCTAACCTTGCACAACAAGCACAGGCGGGAGACCGTTATGTAATAGTAGTAAAGCGTGTAGAACGTAGAAATTTTAAAGGAGAAGTAGAAACAGTGGATGTTGGAGAAATTATTTTCACTGTTCCATTGAATTAATAACAAAATAATTGTCAGAATTATGAAGAAATTACAAGGCTTGGCTTTTGGTATCTCATTGATTATCAGCCAGTTTGCAGTAGCTCAAGAGAAGTCAAATAATTATTTGAATCCGCTATCGCTTCGCCCTATACATGAGGAAAACGTTATGTATAAAACAACTTTGTGGCGAAGAATTGACTTGAAAGAAAAGCAAAATCAACCGCTTTTCTCGAAAGGAAGTGAAATTACAAGACACTTGATTGATGCCGTAAAAGCTGGTTTGATTGAAGCCTACGATAATGATTCTTTGACAACAAAGCTTACACTCGACCAATTTATGGAGCGTTTGATGCTGAAAGGTGAAGGCGGTGGTTTATCTGAAGAAGAAAAAGCTGCTGGTTTTTCATCAGGCGGTGATGATGGTTGGGGTGGAGATAGTGGCGGTGCTGCTAAACCTGCTGCTGGTGGTGCTGCTCCTGCGGCAACCGACCCAGGTGCTGGTGTAGAGATTTTTCCAACTCAATTGACAACGTTAGAATTGAAAGAAGATTGGATTTTTGATAAGCAACGTTCACGTCAATATTTTGATATTCTTACGTTGAAATTAATCATTCCAGCCGACCAAACAACGCTGGGTTTTGACCGTCCGATTTGTGTATTCAAATACAAAGAATTGGAGCGTTATTTCCGTAGTAATCCTAAGTGTATTTGGTATAATGCTGCTAACGTAGCATCACACAAAAACTTAGCGGATGCGTTTGAGTTGCGTTTGTTTCACGGAAAAATTATCAAAAAATCGAATGCTTTGGATAATTTCTTAGACGATATTTACAAGTCTCCACGTGAAGGTTTGTTGAAATCTGAACAATTAGAACACGAATTAATGGAATTTGAACACAATTTGTGGGAATATTAAGATTCAGTTAGTAATCTAACAAAAAAGGGAAAATCTTTCGATTTTCCCTTTTTTGTTGCCCTATTATGTCGATTAGAATTTCAAAGTAGCAGGTAAATATTTAGCAACTAAATCTTCGTAATATGGACGAAGCTCTTTTGCATTTGGTGGTACTGGCACTTTAGAATACAAATCGTAAGGATTGAATTTATCTACCCATTTAAACATCTTGTAATCGTGAGCTGACATCAAATGACTATAAGCATCATCACGGTGCTGAGGATAGAATGAGTGATAACGAATTGGATAAAGAGCTTCTTCTGGCAAATAATTTTTCATCATTTGGTAAAGATACTCGTCGTGTCCCCAAGACATTTTTACATTTTCAAGTCCACAATTTGGTGAATAAACACCGTATTTTGTATTATAACGCTCATCTTTTGAGTCAGGATTTGCCTCGAAAAATTCAGGATAAACGATTTTATCAGAGTGTTTACAACCAACGGGGAAAGTATCACCTACAACTGCCCATTGTGGCTCGCCGAATAAACAAAGAACCTTACCCAAATCGTGCATAAAGCCCATCAGAACGAACCAATCTGGGTGGCCGTCAGCTCTTATAGCTTCTGATGTTTGAAGTAGGTGCTGAAACTGATCAAGGTTTGTATCTGGGTCAGAATCATCAACCAATGTATTCAAGAAATCAATGGCATCCCAAACTGACATTTCACGTTTGTCGAATTTCAAGAACTCTTTTTCTTTCTGAACAACAAAATCATAAGTTTGATAAGTGTGGTTCAAACGGTAAAATTCTCTAACAGTATTTACACGCTCAGAGTCTGTGTAGTTACGGTATTCGTCTTTAGTTTTTTTTGTTTCAGCGTTTTTAGGCTCTGGGTATCTTTCGAGCAAATCATCCTCCCATTCTTCGATGCTTGCAAGAGGCGAAATTTCTTTTTCAGTGAAGTTCATTTCTTTTATTTTTTGAATTGTCTAATGCGTTTTTTTATTAAAATGTCAGGTATATAGTATGGACATTTGTACAAATACTATGCAATAAAGTAATAAAATTTATAACATTTCAAATAAAATTTACGCAAACGTTTGAAATTGTTTCACCAGATGAACGTCAACTAAAAAAGCGATGATAAATAAAGTTTTATCATCGCTTAAATACCTTTTAATGAACACTTTATAATTAATAATTAACCATTATTAATTATTTCAATATCCTTGATTTTGTTTCAAATAGCCAGGAAGGTTTGATGCTCCATCAATGGCTGTTTGTGGAATTGGGAAGATACGTTTCAGTTTATCTGTATTGGTTTTTTCTGTCCAAGTACCTTCATATTTTCCGAAACGAATCATATCCGAACGGCGAAGCATTTCCCAGTAAAATTCAAAACCACGCTCTTTGAAAAGAATATCAAGCGACATGGAAGTGAGTGGGGGTGGAGGGGTAGTACGAGCTGCACGAACAATGTTGACATCGGCTAAAGCTCCTGCGGCATCATTGCTCTTACGTAATTTTGCTTCAGCACGCATCATATAAACATCGGCCAAACGAACAATCACAATATCAGCATCGCCAAAGTTACGACCACTTACTGATTTGCGACTAAATTCGTATTTCAATACTCGGTATCCTGAGCTATAATCGCTTCCCGCAGTTGTATAATCTACTTTTTCGGTGAAGTTTACAGGTACTGTTGGACGGTTACGAGTATCATTGAAAAGTTTACCAACTTTGAATTTACCGTCTGGACATTTTAAGAAAACCCCATTTTTTCTAATCAAACCATATTGCTGCCCACGCAAAATACCACGATTCATGTTGAAATTAACATCAGTTACGCACGTATCAGCAGGGTTTGAGTAGGCAGAAATATTTTGCTTATAAAATCTTGGGTCAACATCCGATGGGTCTTTTGGGGCATATTCGTTTACCCAAGTACGGTAAAAATCTGGCGTAATGGCAGGGCCATCAGTTCCATTGGCATTTGGGTATGCAGGAAGCGGAAATTGGTCGCCTGATAGCGAGAAATATGCCATACGATTATGCCCGTTTAATTCAGCTCTTTGGTCAACTGCAAAAACTAATTCAGGGTTTGAATGATTGTCTGAACCAAAAATTGAGAAATAATCAGCCGATAATTTATACGTACCAGCATTGATAATTTTATCACAATATTCGGTCACTTTATCCATTTCATCAGCTTTGAAGCTTGGTGTTCCGTAAACATCACGGTAAACAGCGGCATTGAGGTATAGACGAGCTAATAAACCCCATACAGCACCTTTTGATAAACGTCCTGGACCAACTGTTGCATCTAAATTTGGCTCAACTGCTAAGAACTCATTTTTGATGTATTGAAACGCTTCTTCGCCACGCAGAATTTTTGAAGTTTCGCCGAGGTCTTCTTTCACGAAAACTAAACCGAATAAATCAAGTGTTAGCATCGAGTAATACGCACGCATACCACGAGCTTCGGCCAAATAAACTTTAGCATTGGGGTCGTTGAGTGTTGGAAGGGTATTTATAGCCGTGATGGCACGAGACATTCCTTGCAAAATTAGATTCCAAGTGTTTCTCAGATTTGGGTCAGTGCTTTGGTAAGTGTGCTGGTGCATGGCCAAATAGATACCGTTATCGCCCCAGTCGGTGCCACCACGATAAGGCAAAATTGCTTCATCAGTCGAGATTTCTTGAATAGCAAAATAGTTGGTATGCAAGAAAATATCTGGGAGACGTGCATATACAGGAGCAATGATACCATCGGCAGCTTGCTTGTCAGTAAGTTTGGCTGCCGAAAGGGTTTCGTCAAGTACTTCTTCTTTGAGGTCGGTGCAGCCTTCTAAAACAGCAAAGCTACATAGGAACAATAATGAATATATTTTCTTTTTCATTGTTTTTTGCTTTATGCCTTATGCTTTACGCTTTAGGCAGTTTTGATAATGTTTTTGCATATTGCTTAATGCGTATAGCTTAAAGCATGTTATCTTAGAATGAAACATTTAGACCAAAGATGATTGATTTAGCTTTTGGATAGCTTAAATAGTCGATACCATACGATGAAATACCATTGATGGTTCGGTCAGTGTTTACTTCTGGGTCATAGCCGTTGTACTTGGTAATTACGAAAAGGTTTTGGCCTGTAACCGATAAACGCAATGCTGGAATATACTTATCAATGCCAAGTGCTTTGGTATTGAAACTATAGCCTAAAGCCATATTATTTAAGCGAAGGAATGCTCCATCTTTCAAGAAACGAGTTGAAACTGGGGCGGCATTATTTGCAGATTCATTGGCATATTGTACGGCCTCTGGCGTTGTATTGATTCCTTTCGACAAACGTAATTTATAGAAATTTGAGTTGGCCGTGTTATCATAGATTTTATTGCCACGAACACCATTGAAGTTTACAATTAAATCGAAGCCTTTGTAGCCGATATTTCCAAAGAAATTATACTGCATCGTTGGTAAAGCACTTCCTGCTGCAATACGGTCTTTGTCAGTAACGATTCCGTCGCCATCTACATCACGGTAAGTGCTAAGACCTTTATCATCAAAACCTGTGAAATCTTTCAAGAAGAAAGTACCGATTGGTTCGCCACTAAGATATCCATTGATGGTTGCCGAAGTAAGACCCGAACCTGAAGCACTTCCCGAAGGAATAACCGAATACGGTGAGTTTGTTACTTTATTTCTAATGAAAGTAGTGTTTCCACCGATGCCGTAGTTGATACCGCTGGCAGTTTTTTGGCGATAAGCCAATTCGATTTCTAAGCCTTTGTTAGTAATATTCATATCTTTTACGTTCGTCCAGAATGTACCTGCTGGTTGAACGGGGTCAGACGGAATTACTTCTAAGAGAATATCGCTCGAAACTTTATTGAAATAGTCAACCGCACCCGTTAAAGCACCATTGAATAAACCAAAATCAAGACCAATATTGGTTTGTGTTGAAACCTCCCATTGAATGTCAGGGTTGGCTAAACGGCTGTAAGTTGTTCCTGCTGGAAAAGGTCCAGAATTAACAAGTGGATAACTCGTAGAAGCCGAAACCGTTGAAGTAAATAATGCTTGTGTGATTTTTGATGGAATCTCTTGATTACCAGTTTGTCCCCAACCCGCACGAAGTTTCAAATTGCTGATTCGAGAACCTTTCATAAATTCTTCTTCTGAAATTCTCCAACCTGCCGCAAACGAAGGGAAGATACCGTATTTATTATTTGCACCAAATTTTGATGAACCATCGGCACGAACTGTTGCCGTGAGCAAATATTTATCTTTGAAACTATAATTTAGTCTTGAGAAAAACGATTGTAATTCATTTTTGGTAGCATAGCCCGAAGGTTTATTATTTGCCAAAGTGAGTTCTTGACCTAAGCCTGGGTTATAGATTGGGTCAATATCCGAAATCGGGAATTTATTGATACTCGAAGAACGGCCTTGTAAGAAAATCTTTTGGTATGAATGTCCAACCAATGCCGAAAAACTATTGTTATTAAAATTCTTCGTGTAAGTCAAATAGTTTTCGATGAGACTATTATTATTAGTTATATAGATAGTTTCGAGGCGGCCATCTTGTAAAGGCACGGCATTGGGCAAAGAAACCAAATCACGCACCGAATTTGAGTTGTCGATACCATAATTCAATTTATAAACTAAATCGTTTGTGATTTTGAGAGATGGCGAGATATTTCCAATCAGACGATTCGTTTTTGTAATATCTTTTTCCAACTTCAAGCTCACTAACGGATTCACCAAGTTTGGATAAACCGCAGGATTTCCTTGTGCATCATACGCAGGGTAAGTTGGGTTTACCGAAATGGCATTTCCAATCATGCTTCCAATTGGAGGGCGACTGTTATTTGTGAATGTTGCATTGAGGTTTACATCAACGTTTAGGCGGTCTTCCCAGAATTTCTGATTGACATTAATACGACCCGTGTAGCGATTCAAATCGTTATTCTTTAAGATACCTTCTTGTTTTTGAGCTCCAAACGACGCATAATAAGTTAATTTTCCTGCACCGCCACCCAAAGTGAGGTTGTGGTTTTGCGTATATGCTGTGCGAGTGATTTCTTTTTGCCAATCGGTATTTCCTTTTAAATCTTCTAAAACTCCACCTACGCTTGGTACAGCTTTGCGGTATTCGTCAGCCGTGTAAACAGGTAATGCACGAGCGATTTCAGAAATACCTAAACTTGCCGAATAATTCATCGAAGAACTTCCAGCTTTTCCTTTTTTAGTAGTAATCAAAACTACCCCGTTTGCACCACGAGCACCATAAATTGCTGTTGCCGAAGCATCTTTCAATACATCAATTGTTTCGATATCCTGTGGGTTCAAGAATGTAAGAGGGTTCATTGCACCACCTGTTCCCGAATTATCGAGGGCTAAACCATCAACAACAAAGAGAGGTGTACTGCCTGTGCGAACACCACCTGGTCCTCTGATTGAGATATTTTGTGCCGAACCTGGCTCTCCACTTGCTGAAGTAACGTTTACACCCGCTACTTTACCTTGTAAAAGTTGTTCTGGCGAGTTGATGATACCTTTATTAAATTCCTCACTTCTGACTGATTTTACAGCACCCGTGATGTCTGTTTTCTTGGCTGTACCGTAGCCCACAACCACCACTTCGCTGAGCGTTTTGCTGTCAGATTTGAGTTGAATATTGATTTGTGTTTGTCCGCCTACAGTAATTTCTTGAGGAGTATAACCTACATAACTAAATACTAAAACCGCTTTTCCATCGCTAACGGTAATGGAATACTCTCCGTTTACATCGGTTACGGCCCCTTTGGTGCTCCCTTTGGCTGAAACGCTTACTCCTGGAAGACCATCGCCCGTTTCGGCATCTGTTACTTTTCCTTTGACCGTAATATCAACGGTTTTGAAAGTGTTTGGTTGATTTTTGGCAAAGCCAACATCGACCCCTAAGAGTGAAAATAATAGGATAAAGACAGATAGCTTCGGAAATGACAGAGCAAGCAACCTGTTTTGCAGTAGTTTTTGATTCATTGTCGTTGACTGATTTTTGTGATTAAGAATATTTGTTGAGCTTGTGAAAGGCAGATACATAAAGTTGTATCAGATGAACAGTACGTGACATTGGTGTTAAATTAGGTAAACATAAATGATTGGTTAGCGAAGTTTTTGTTAAAAAAAAAAGGAAAATTTAGAGTTTAGGTACTGTTGCCTTGCTAAACAACTGCAAAACTACGCCTCACTGATTAAGAGAATATTACCGTAATGTTACGATTATATTGTCAGAGGCTAAAGAGATGAAGTATTGGTTAGGAAGATTTGGTAGTGCATTTTACTAATAAAAAATAAGATATTTCTTATAAATTATTACGCAAACGTTTGAAATAGTTATGCAAACGTTTGAAATTGGGAGGGTATGATGAAAAAGTTTCGACAGCATCGAGTTTGAAAACCCATCGTTATCGAAAGTTTAGCGATGTATAGACTATTTTACTGTTTTACGAATAGAAATAATTTTGAAAGAAAGGCCCCCGTGGGAATCTGAGAATCCTCGGATTTTATGAATTTAAAGCCTTGTTGTATAATAAATTCAACTAAATGTGCTTCGTCGAAAAGAGCTTGGTTACAACCCATGTGGAGTTCCCCGTTGGTGCGTCCGAGAGATTCACGAAGGTACAAAAAGCCATTTTTCTTTAAGATTTGAGTGATGTTTTTCAGCATCAAAACTTTCTCCGAAAACTCATGCAGTGAATTATCAATAATAACTTTATCGAAGAAATTTTTAGGAAGTGTGGTAGATGTTTCGGTGCCGATAACAGGAATAAACTTGCAACTAATGGGCGAACCCTTAATTTTACTGTAAAAATCAATGACTTTCTGAGCTTGTTTGGAAGTGGTACAGGCCGAGTCAATATCTTCGCAGTAGAAATCTATGTTTTCATAAAATACTGATAGCGTACCAATAAAAGTCATGGACTTTGCCCCAATATCGGCTACTTTATCACCTTTTTTCAAATCAAAAAAGCGAATTGATTTTCCCCAACTCTTTTCTAAGACTTCTTTGCTATTAAAATAAACACCTCCGCATTCGTTTCTGAGTGATAGAATTTCTTTTTCGTCAATGTTTTGGGCAAAACTATGAAGGCTCAGAAACCCCAAAAACAGGATATAAATAAAATGTTGGATAGAGCTTCTCATAGTTGTAGTAGTTTATGTTATTTCTTTATTTGCTGTAAGCGTTTTTTTGCATCTTCGGCAAATGTTTTAGACTTAGACGCTAAATATTTTTGATAGTGTTCAATAGCTTTGGGTTTATTGTTATTCCAATCATAAGAACGAGCTATCATAAACATTAAATCAGGTCGTGGGTCGAAAGTATAGGCTTTTTGGTAGAATTCTATGGCTTCTTTGTAATTTTTGCCAGTTTCTTCTAAATATCCTAACATATAGAAATAATCGGTTACGTTTTCGGAGACACCAACTTTTATGGCTTTTTCTAAGTTTTCTTTTGCCTTTTTTGTATCCGAATTCTTCAAATAACAAAGTCCTAAATAGTAGTGAACAAGTTCGTTGGGTTCGCCTTTTAGTGCATATCTTTCGAGTGTTTCGATGGCTCTTTGCGTGCTATCGAGTCGGAAATAAGAGAAACCCAAAAGGCGTTGGTAGAAAAGCGTAGAATCTCCAACGCTCATAATTTGTTGGATTTGAGTGACAGTCTCTTTAAAATTATTATCTCGGTAAGATAATTTGGCGTTGATTTGAAGTAAGGGGATATAGGTAGAGTCTGATTTTAATCCTTTGTTTATCAGTCGTTTACATTCTTGAAAAGCATTTGTCTTAAAATATAACTTACCCAACTCTGTGGTACTTTCTAAGTCGGCTGGATTGAGATAAATTGTCCTTTTGTAAGTTCTGATAGCTAAAGAATCCATGCCCAGCTTGACCAAGAGATTGCTATAAAGTTTATAGTAAAGCACATTGGTCGAATCGAGCGAAATGAGCTTTTCGTAGTAATTTTTTGCTTTGGAATTATTGCCCAGTCGCTCGAAATTCTGACTAACTTGGGAAAGAGTAGTTTGATTATCAGGATTGGCTTCGAGTGCTTGTAGATAATAATTATTCGATTTTTTGAAATCTCCGAGTTTCTGGTAGCAAAATCCCAGTTCGATTAGACATGGAGTTTCCACACAATTGCCAACAACCTGTATTGCTTCGGCGTAGCGGTTATCATTGATTAAGATTCTTGCTGAATAAGCATTACCTATATTCTGACCAAAACATTCGCAAAAAAAGAAGAGAAAAAATATCTGTGTGGCTATTTTCATGGTTATGAATTTTTGATAAAAATAGCAAAATTTTCTCCGAGTACTTGTAAAATTTATGAAATTCTTAGGCTTCCTCCAACAACTCAGGATTATTAACAAATCGTTTCAGTAGTTTGAATAGCTTGCCACCATGGGAAGCATCAATTACTCGGTGGTCAAGTGCCGCACCGAGCATCAAAATACTACGAGGGACAATTTTATCATTAACAACCCACGGTTTTTTTGTCACTCCACCCAAAATCAAGACAAACGCAATATTGGCCGAAGGCATCAGAGCTGGGTAGCCAATATCAAGACCAATACTGCCAATATTTGATAAAATAAACGAACCAAAATTATTGGCCGAAAGCCCAAGAGGCGGAATAGAAATGCCCATATTTGTGGTGAGGTACTTAATAAATTGATAAACCCAACTACGCACAGGCCACGGAATCGCCGCCAGTTTTTCTTTCATTTGCATGGTGGCGTTTTCATCGCCTTTATATGTTTTTTGGATTTCTTCTTTCAGTTTTACAGCCGATTCCGTAAGTGTCAGTTTATCAGCATTGAGCATTTTTACCGAACCCATTTCTCCACTTTGTAAAAGTACACTTACCGTGGCATTGATTGCTTCGTGTGAGTAAATATTGCCTCTTTTGATGTAAGTATTGAGTTCTGGAATTTCTTTAATAGCACGAGCCGTAGCCACCAAAAAAAAGTGTGTAAGGGTAATTTTTACGCCATTTTTACGTTTTTCGGCAATGTATTTTTCTAAATCTGTAATATCAATTTCAACCGAACCAAATATTTTCGAATCAACTGGTTTTTTATATATCGTTGAGGCTGTTTTTCGCCAAGAAGTATTCAAAGGGTTATTTTCTTTCATTTATTAGGGCTTGTTTGAAAATAGTTACAGTTGTTTTTATTGTTGCACATGGTTGTTTTCAACAAGGTGCAACAATTTTCAACAAAAATAACATTTTAAACGCTTTACTTTATTTCTTCTCTAAAAGTGCCATCACTTCGGCATCGCCCATTACGGCATTTGCGGGGCGTGGGTGTTGTTCATCAAAAACTTGTAATTCGGTTTGGGTCAAAACCTTATTGGCACTTTCATCAACTGTGCCATTCTGCATTACTTTCTGAATATCGAGTTTTAGATATTTAGCCAAAAATGGATAAACTGCTTGGCGTTTTGAGGGGCCATAATCGTGTTTTTCGTTGGCGAGATGTACATTTTCTACCTTATCTGCTGCTCCAAAATACGAATAAACATTTTTAATGTATGGGTACTCCATGTTAGGTGTATTCACTGTCCAATCGCCACCATCCGATACTAAAAGCATAGGTTTTGGGGCGAAAGTAGCAGCAATTTCTACATTGGTTGTTTGATGGGTTGGGCGTTTATGAATAGGCATACCACTTTCGCACACACAACCTCCAAAGAAATAACCCGAAACCATGACCACGGGTACCGAAACCTTTATTCGGTCGTCAAGGGCAGAAAGTACAAAAGTTTGTGTTCCTCCGCCCGATTCGCCCGTCATACCAATACGTTTTTTATCTACATCGGGTAAACCTAACAAAAATTCAAGAGCGGCTTTGCCATTGATTATTTGTAGTTTGAGTGCTTTTTCAATCTTGTGAATAGTTTGTTTTGAATCGCCCATGCCAACCATATCATAGGCAAAAACCGTAGCTCCCATGCGAGCGAGCGTAGCACAACGCTGCTGTGTGTAGGCGGCAAAACGTGGGTCAGTGCCGTGTCCATGCGGACATAAAATTCCTGCATTTTTCCCTTTGCTTGATTGGGCAGGACGATACAAATTACCTGTGACGTAAATGCCTTCAATGCTTTGAAAAGATACATTTTCTACCGAATATCCATTCAAATC
>NZ_LXHX01000105.1:0-1802 GCF_001649495.1 Emticicia sp. MM
GATACATTTTCTACCGAATATCCATTCAAATCTTTTTTGCTATGAATAACAATATTAGTAGGCTTTTTAAATTCATAATTACTCAACTCAGCACCATCTAAGATTCCCTGTTTTATTTCTTGGGCGTGCTTTTGCCATGAAGTTTTATCAGAATATCGTTTAGCAAAATCAGCGTGGAGGTTTTTTGCATCTTCTTCCGTGAAAAATTTACCTTGACAAAGGTCGGGTTTTTCGGGATTGTATTGGGCAAAAGCTAACTGAGCAATCAATAAAAATGTAAGGGTTTGAATAGATGTTTTCATAGTTTTGGTCATTTTAACTCCCCTTTAGGGGTTGGGGGTTGTTATTGGGGTACAAAATCTTCACGCATAGGGTTAAAGACGTCAATCAAAATGCCATCTTCCAAACAAACCGCACCATGAAGAACATTTGAAGGAATAAAATACACATCGCCTTCTTTCAAAATTTTACTTTCTTCAGCAACTGTTATTTCAAAAGCACCGCTTGCCACATAGCTGATTTGTAAATGAGGATGTTTGTGTGTGGTGCCAATTCCACCTTTTTCGAAAGCAACTTTCACGAGCATGATGTCTTCATTATACGACATTATTTTTCGTTTGATTTTTGGGTCAACCACTTCCCAAGGAAGTTCGTCATCGGTGACTAAAGTTTTGTTAAATTGTATCATATCGGTAAAATTCTATTTTATCGGTTTGGATTTTTATCAAACATAGGCTGTTATTGCCTTGGATTTTTGTATTTTGGTGAAATTTGAATAGCTACTAAAATCAAAAAACTTTCTTCAAAAACGTATCAATATACCCAACCGTAGGCTCAAACCAAGGCGAAAGCAAACAGAATGAGTGCGGTGAATTTTCAAATGTATGTACTTCTGAATAAATGCCAAAAGCATTAAGTTTCTTGCGGTAGTCTTCACGGCCAGCGTGCATTCTATCAACGGAGCTATTCAAGAAAAGGGTAGGAGGGGTGTTTTTACCTGCATACGTAAGAGCCGAGCCTTCGTGCCAGAGTTCAGGGTTTTCGTCTTTGCTAAAGCCAAACCAATAGGTAGCAGCTGAGGTACTTTTACGGTCATCGCCCTCTCCCGATTCTGGATGAATGTAAGCCAAGATTCCATCAATATCTACGATGGCGTTTATTTGGCTCGAATGATTTAGATTTCCAAGGCTACCTTCAAACTTAGGCAAATGATTGGTATTGCCAATGAGTGCTGAAAGCTGCCCACCTGCCGAAAAGCCCACGCTGGCTATTTTATTGGTGTCTATGCCGTATTTTTTGGCATTGGCACGAATCCATCTTACGGCTGCTTTTAAATCATGCACGGCAGCAGGGTAAAGAGCTTCAGTTGAAAGACGATATTCGGCCGTAAAAGTCACATAACCTAAAGCTGCCAAGCGTTGAGCCAAAGGAACGTGCTGCGTACGATTGCCTGTACGCCAACCTCCACCATGAATAATCAGTATTGCTGGACGTAGTTTTTTAGACTTCGTTTTTGGGTAGAAAGCATCAAGTTGTAAATCTCTCGTGCCAGTATTAGCATAGACAATGTTTCGTTCTTCGATGACATTTTCTGGTGTTTTTTCGGGTATTAAAGTAGCATTCGGGTGCGTTTTTAGACTGCTTTTCAAGGCACTATAATTACTGTACGAAGTATCTCGAACGTTTGTAATACCTTTCATTGAAGGCATTTTGCTCCAAAAATCTTGGTATTGTGTCAGTAATTTTCCTGAGAATATTTCTTCTTTGGTGTAGGATGAAGCTTCTTTTTCGCTGAGTTGGTG
>NZ_LXHX01000106.1:0-6704 GCF_001649495.1 Emticicia sp. MM
TCTCCCGTGCGATACCACACTTTTTCGAGAGCTTTTAGCATTAAACCTTGCTCATAATCCCACGCAGCGGGCTTGCCTTCTTTCACGGCAATCGAATCTTTATGACGACTCATAAACGATTCTGCCATCCAGACGGAGTATGATTGCCCCCAAGCACCAAGAGGGGAGTTAAGGATAATTAGTAAATAGAAAAATAGTTTTTTGGTGTTCATTTTTGAAAATATTTTATTGTTTTCGGAACTTTAAAAGTTCTTCTTTAGGGGTATTACTTCGTCAACATTATCGCACTATCATTTAATGCAAATTTGTGTTTCTTGATTAAATTAATGATTTCTGCACCTGCAAAAAGTGCTGGGCCGTAGCCGTGGGCCGCATATACATTCACGGGGCGGTAGTAATAAAATGCAGGTTCGAAGCTCATACCTGTACCTACGCATACGCCTTCTACTTGCCCTTTTTCAGTAACTTTGGTAGCTACTGCATTCCAGCCCAATAAGGCCATTGGGCCATAAGTAGCGGCATCGAGCCAACCTTCGTTTATTCCTTTGGCAATACAATAAGTATAAATTGCCGTTGCTGAAGTTTCTAAATAGGTATCGTTTTTATCGAGTAATTGATGCCAAAAACCTGTGCCTGTTTGGTAAGAAGCCAAGCCTTTTGCATGAGCTTTGTATAACGCTAAGATTTCTGCACGACCTTTATAATCTTTTGGAAGAATATCCAATACTTCAACCATTGTTAGAATCGCCCAGCCGTTGGCTCTTCCCCAGTGAAATTCTGGGTGCGTTTCCATACTTTCTACCCAACCGTGCATAAAAATTCCCAAATCTTTATTGAACATTCGTTTCGAGAAAAGTTGGATTTGTTTCACGGCATCATCATAATATTTAGTATTGCCCGTGAGCTTTCCCATTTGAGCCAATGCAGGCACGCCCATAAACATATCATCGAGCCAAAGAGTATTTTTGAGCGGACGATTTCGTGCCAGCGTTCCATCAGCCAAGCGATATTCTTTGGTGTAAATATAGTTGAGGTAATTGTCAATCAGTGGTCGCACATTGTCTTTCACCAAGCCATCACGCATGGCTTTTATCATTGAAACCGACATCGCTCCACAATCATCTAAGGCGTGTGGAGCAATGATTTGGCGAAGCGGCATTCCTGAACTTACTGGAAATTTGGCTTTGATGATGGGTGTAAGTTCGGCTAAGAAATTGAGACGTTGAGTGGTATATTGTGCAAAACGTGGGTCGCCCGTGGCTTTGCTGGCTGCCAACATCGCTGCGTAAGTTACACCCCATTCGTAGCTTGTCAGACTAAAATCGCCACGATAAACGGTTGCGTTTGTATCAATTTTTGAGAAATCTTTGATTTCTTCTTTAGTTACTTTATTGATAACTCTTGTTGGAGTAACAGCATCTAAATAATTATGAATACGATTTAAAACTTGTGTAACTTCCTCAACTTTTGGACTGCCATAGGGCGTTGGATAATCGGGTTTTGCTGTATGCAGAGCCTCTGAATGTAGGGTAGAAGCAGGTGCTTGCACCTGTGCGTAAACAGTGTTTACAAGGCAAAAAGCTACTAATACTAATGCTTTTTGAAAGAAATTTAATGAAAATTGTATCATGATTTTAAAAGAAACTATCGAACGTCGTTTGTGGACTATCGACTAAATTAAGCTAAATAAAAAACATCTTTTAGGTCAATACTAATAGGAGAATTGTCGGGGTTAGTATCCATAATATCGGCCATATATGCCCACCAACGTTTCGTGATTGGATTATTAGGAATTTGATTGAATTTTTCTAAATCTTCTACTTTCAGCGTTCCGAAAAGAATATTGGTTTCTTCATCCAAAAAAATCGAATAGTCGCTTACGGTGGCATCTTTCAATACTTGACCGAGTTCGGGCCAAAGTTCGTCATGGCGACGTTTGTATTCCGCTGTTTGTCCAGCATGAAGTTTCATTTTAAATCCTAAACGGTGCATATTTTTTATGGTTGAATTTGTAAGGCTTTTTTATAAAACTTGTAGTTTGTCTTAGTTTTTAAGGGATAAATTGGAGAAAACCTTCTCCGAAACCTTAAAAACAGTTCCATGACGCAAGCCTTTCGGAAAACTTACTTGCTCCGAAATATCTTCCCAGTTTTTTAGGTCTTTCGAGCGAATCGCACCGTATTTATGGTCGATGTATTTATCGAAATAAACATAAACGTATTCACCGATACGAATTGAAGTTGGCCCTTCTGCCCAATATTTACCTGTGATTGGATCAGAAACTTTATCTACTGAGAACAAACTTGCTTTGTTTGATTTTATGATACGAATATTCTTTTGCGGTGGATTCGGATTTTCGTTTTTGATAAACATGTAGTAACTTTTTCCATCTTTCAGAATCGAGGCATCAATGGCACTGAAATCTGGATTAAAAAATAGTTTAGTTGGACTGAAAGTCTTAAAATCAGTTGTTTCGGTATAATAAATTCTGTGATTCCAACCTTTTTCTTTTTCTGAATCTGCTATATCTCCGTGCCTTTTCGGAATAGTCGTTGCCCAGAAAATGAGATAACTTTTCTTTTTATCATCATAAAAAACTTCGGGAGCCCAAGAATTTTTGGCAGTAGGCTCATGTTCCATAACTGGAATAGCTTTTTGTTCTGACCAATTTACTAAATCTTTCGACGAAGCATAGCCAATGATTTGGTCATGCCAGCCACTTGTCCAAACCATGTGAAAAGTACCATCGGGCGATTGAATAATACAAGGGTCACGCATCAATTTATCCTTTCCGATTTCGGGTTTCAGAAAAGATTTTCCTTCGTTGAGACTTTCCCATTTTAGGCCATCTTTACTGTAAGCAAAGTGTAAACCATCTTGGCCGTTGTCAGTAAAATATGAAAATAGATAAATGTCTTTTTGTGCAAAAACAAAATTTGAAATAAAAATTAGAAGTAAACCTATGATTCTTGATGAGGTCATGCTTTATCGGGTTGAATGCTTTTAAGGTCTAAAGAATTTAAAATTAGCCCGATTTTTGTAGTAAATCAATATTTATTATGGCTTATTTTACGCAAACGTTATCGGGAACGTTCCCGAAATGAGATTTTGAGAAAAAATAATTATGGATAATGAAGGTGAATGTTTTGTTAAAGAGAAGGGTAGATAAGTTGAGTGTAAGAATTATACTAATTTTTATATTCGTTTAAGCTGAAAACACTGGAGCGATTAGTCTATGCCTAAATCATGGCATATTTTCTTATCAGATGTTATTAAATCTATTTCGAGGCCTGCCGTATCAGCAATTAGATGGTTTATGATTGATTCCATCTCAATTCTACTTATACCATCCTTTTGAGATAATGTAGAGTAATTTAGGGAGACTAATTTCGGTATAAAATCCAAAACTAATGAAGGGTTGATTGTCGTTCTTAATGGTTCAAGTTTCTTTGAAATAATAGCTGTTAGGATGATTCCCAAAATGGGGGTGACAAGGCTCCATTTTGTATAATCGAAAACTATAATTAGAATTGCTGAAATAAGAAGTCCACCAAGAATTATTATCATTCCAAAATAGTTTAAAAATTTATTCCAAGATTCATTTAAAGTGAGATTAGGGACTTCTATGTTTAAGTTTTGTGAAAATTTTAGATAGAAATCTTTTCGATTTTTTTTTGGAAAAACATCATTTAGATTTGTTGAAAGTAAAAAGTCTTTCTTTTGAGATTTAAAATTATCAATGACATATTGGCGAATTTTGTAGAAAAGTGATTGAGAGATGCACTTTTCTTTATTTTGATGGTCAAGTTTCCCCCAAACTGTATTATGCAATTCTCCAACTGTTTCTATTTCTTCAGCTTCGTGGTCTGAAATTGATATACCAAATGTTTTTTCAATTTTTACCAGTAAATCTACATTATCAAGTCCCATAATATTCGGTCAATTTTAGGTGGTATACATAAAATTATTCCCGTAACCTTATAAAAACTTTGCAAGATTACGGGAATGATTTTCAATTTACCAAACAATCTCCATTTTCTGTCCAGCAGTCAATGAAACGGTTTTAGTTTTATTGCCCGAAATCAAGGTAGCTTTACCGCCTTTTTTCGAAGAAATGATTACTTTTTTTAGTGTTTTTTCGTTCCAATCAAGCGAAACCTCAAAACCTCCTCTGGCACAAATACCTTTTACCGAGCCATTTGCCCAAGCATCGGGTAGGGCAGGGAGTAAGCGAATCGTCTCTTCGTCAGATTGCACCAACATTTCGGCAAAAGCGGCAGCTCCACCAAAATTTCCATCAATTTGGAAAGGCGGGTGAGCATCGAAAAGATTTGGATATGTGCCACCACCACGAGCGTAATTGGTTTTTACTCCATCAGGTTCAACGTAATGTAGCAGTTCACGAATCATCTTGTAGGCATGATTTCCATCTAAGAGCCTTGCCCAAAGATTTATTCGCCACCCTTTGCTCCAACCAGTAGTTTCGTCGCCTTTAATTTCAAGCGTTTTGCGGCAGGCGTCGGCCAAAGCAGGGGTTTTTAGTGGCGAAATATGGTTTCCTGGGAAAAGCCCAAACAAATGCGATTGGTGGCGGTGTTGAGGTTCCGCATCTTCCCAATCATAGTACCATTCTTGCAGATTGCCTTTTTTACCGATTTGATAAGGGTAAAGTTTAGCTAAAGCTGTTTCGAGTTTTGCTCTAAATTCGGCATCAGTATTTAATATTTTTGAAGCTTTGATGGTTTGTTCAAAACATTCACGAATCATCGCTAAATCGGCCGTTCCACCATACATGGTTGCTCCTTTGTAGCCATTGGGTGCGATGTAAATATTTTCGGGAGAAGTTGATGGCGAGGTAATTAGCTTACCATTTTTATCTTCAACCAACCATTCTAAACAAAACTGAGCTGCACCCTGCATGAGCGGATAGGCTTCATTTTTTAGGAAATTTTGGTCTTTCGTAAAAATATAATGTTCCCAAAGGTGCGTACTGAGCCACGCACCGCCCATATTCCAGTTGGCCCAACCTGGGTCGCCATCACCAAAATCTCCAACTGGATTACTCATTGCCCAAATGTCTGAGTTATGTGCAACCGCCCAGCCATTTACACCATAAAATGTTTTGGCCGTAACTTTGCCAGTAGTGGCCACATTCTTGATAAATTTCATCATTGGCTCGTGCATTTCGCTTAAATTGGTATTTTCGGCGAGCCAATAATTTTCTTCAGCATTGATATTGGTTGTGTAGTTACTGCTCCAAGGTGGACGCATGTATGGATTCCAAATTCCTTGTAAATTGGCTGGTACTCCCATCGTGCGTGAGCTACTGATGAGTAAATATCTGCCGTACTGAAAATAAAGAATCTCTAAGTTTTTATCTTCTTCGCCTTTGGCGTAGCGTCTTAATCGTTCATCAGTTGGAAGATTAGGTGCAGTGGTTTTTCCTAAATTTAAACTTACACGATTGAAAAACTTCTGATAGTCGAGCAAATGAGCTTGTTTGATTTGAGCGAAAGTTTTGCCAAAGGCTTTGCTTAAATTACTCGCTGCAATGGCCTGATTATTAAGGCCTTGCGTAGCTGGGTTTTTATCGAAACCATTAAAACTTGTGGCAATCGAAACGTAGATAATGGCTTCGGTTGCTCCTTTTACGCCCAATGTGCTATCGGTTGATATGATTGTGCCACCTGTATTTTTAATTTTTGCCAAAGTCGTGAAGCGTGTGCCTTTGTTTTCATCAAAAACGATAGGGTTTTCAACTCTTCTATAATTGGGTTCGGCTTTGATTGGGGCGTAGCCATTGGCCTGCAACGTTTGATTAGGCGTAGAAACCTTGTATTTGAGCAAGCTATTAAATTTTACATCAAAAGTTAACGCTCCTTTTTGGCTACTTGTTAGTTTCACAACCATGATTTGGTCTGGCTGCGAAACAAAGTATTCACGAGTATATTTAACACCGTTAATTTCGTAAGTAACTTTAGAAACTGCCTGCGAGATATTCAATTCTCTGTAATAATTAGAGTAATTAGCCGCATTGGCGTGATTGATATACATCGTGCCAAGAGGTGCATAAGACTCCGAAAACTTGCCTTGTAGTTTACGTTGGAGTTTATCGGCTAATTTATAATCTTCATTTTTGAGAGCCTCTCTGATGGCAGGTACATTCTTATAAGCGTCTGGGTTCATGTTGGCGTTGACTGGTTCGCCCGACCAAAGTGTGGCGTCATTAAGAAGAATTTTGTCCGATTCTACGCCACCAAATACCGTTGCACCGAGTTTACCATTTCCGAGAACTAATGTTTCTTCAAAATATTGGGCGGGCTGTTTGTACCAAAGTGTATTGGTCGATTGAGCAAAGGTTTCGCTGGAAAGCATCAGTAAAATAAATGCTTTCAGATAATTTTTGAACATAATATTGAAGTAGGATTGATTTTTTTGTAAAGATAAAAAAACACACCTAAATACCCACTCTTATTTGAGAAATTGCAACTATTTATCTACATTTGTAGATATTTGTTAAAGAATGTTAATTACTAAAAAAATATCCAGTTTAGTCTGCAACTTTGTACTACGTTTTTGCATCTTATATATGTAATCCATTTTACGAACCATTTATCCTCAATTTCGACCATTCATAAGAAAAAGTGAAAAATAAAAGGTACTATGTATTGCATAATACTAAATAAAACACATATCTTTGTATT
>NZ_LXHX01000013.1:0-21484 GCF_001649495.1 Emticicia sp. MM
TTAAGAATTAACTCCGTTCGTTTGGCAATATATAAAGCGATTGAGTCAGTTTTACCTGAATAATTTTCCAAATGGGAAGCTTGATTTTCAAAAAACATATCTAATAAATAAAGATTAAGCTCTATTTCACCATATTTATCTTTAGTTACTTTTACATGATGAGTGATACGCCCACTTAAGTCTCGCATATCCATCATCATCCATCCTGGTGTATCATGATACATTTTCGATACCTTCAATATTTGTTTTTTTATCTCTTCACGTTTAAATTTTAAATCAGATTCATCTTCAAGTAGTTGAAAATAAAGTTGTTCGCTCAATAACTCATTTTTACTTATAAGTTTGAGTAAAAGTTTGTCTTTTTCTTTTGAGGGTAATTCTAAAATTGCCTTTTCGAGTTCTTTAGGTAGCTTTGCCATTAATAAAGATAAATTATGCTACTGATAAAAACACCAAAACCTCTGAAAGGTTCAGAGGTTTTGCATGTAAAATTCTAAAACGAATTTAAGTTATTTCGCACTTACAATTTCTACGTTAAAAATAAGCGGTGCATAAGGCGGAATGGTCGTATTACTACCATTTACACCATAACCTAAGGTTGATGGAAATACGAGCACAGCTTTTTCGCCCACCCGCATTTTTAATAATCCTTCTTCAAAACCTTTTACTACTGCTCCATCTCCTAATCCTACTGTTAATTGACCAGAATCAAATTGTTTGCCAGTAGAGGCTAAATAGCCCGTGTATTTTACAACTGTCGATAAGCCTACTTTTAGCTGAGTACCCGTTGGTGCTTCAAGAGTGCGTAAGAAGCGAAGACCAGTTGAGGTTTTTTCAGTTAGAGGAAGTTTTGCTGCTGCTACATAATCATCAATGATCTGATCTTCAGAACGAAGTTTTACTAACTCTAAATCTAATTTGAGTACTGAATTAGCAGGAACTGTCACACTCGCTTGCGAACCAAATCCTAACTGCGAAGGAATAAGGAAGGTACCTCGTTCACCTTCTTTTAAAATAGACATTGCCTCTAGAAAACCAGCTATTACATTGGCTGCTCCTAAAGTAATTTTTGCTGGTTCGTTCTTTAATCTTGAAGTACTATCAATACGAGTACCATCAAGTAGATAAAGGAAATAGTGAAAAGTTACTTCATCTCCTACTTGTGCATTTCGCCCTAAAGTTGGTTTATTAACCGAATACCAAACCCCCGTAGCGGTGTTGAGCATCTGAAGATTCTTTTGTTTTATATAATCAGATATAGCCTGAGCATCTCTTTTATTGGTGGCTTCGATATTATTTTCTAAGAAACCACTACATGAACTTACAAACAAACCAAAACCTACTAAAACAAATAATAAGGCAATCTTCTTCATCTCTATTTTACTATTAATTTAAAATATAACGAGCCAAATTTTTAGAACTTGGCTCGTAGTGATTATTTAACATCTAATATTTCCATTTCAAAAATCAATGAGCTGAAAGGTTCGATTGGACCCCCACCTTGTTCGCCATAAGCTAAACTCGAAGGGATGAAGATAATGCTTTTTTCGCCTTTCTTCATTAATAATAATGCTTGTTCCCAACCCGGAATCACTGCTCCTTGACCTACTGTTACTTGGAATTTTGGACCAGGCTTACCTACTGAACTATCAAATACCTTTCCGTTCATTAGTTTACCTGTATAATCAACCGTTACAACTTGTCCTGCTTTGATTAAATCACCTGTACCTTCTTTAACAACGGTATGATAGATACCATATTGTGTTTTAGTTGCATTTGGAAAGTTTTTCTTTGCAAATTCTTCCATTAATTTTGCTTCGTTGTTCTTTTTCTCATTTTGAGCCTTCTGGAAATCTTCACGAGTTTGTGTAGATTTGATTTTAACGATGAATTTTAAATCAGACCCTTTCGTGATACCCGGAGGAATGGTTTGTCCCATACGTGTGAAAAGTGAGTCGGCATTCACAAAAACAGTGGCACTATCTCCTTCTGTAAGGTGCATAAGTGCGTTTTCGAATGAACCCTTATACAAACCTGGCTGAGCAACCATAGTGATTGGTTGTTTACGCTTGTAAGTATCTTCGAAAGTAGAGTCGATAGAAGACTTAATCACTAAATCGAAGGTTAACATATCGCCAGTTTTAATCTTTTTTCCTTTACCTGCTTCGTGAATTTGGTATTTTGAGCCATCTGGGTCTTCTGTAACCTTAAATTGATTACAAGAGAAAAGAAGGCTTGTTGCAGCTGCAACGCTCAATGTTGTTTTAAAAAATTTTGTCATTGAAATTGGTATATTAATATTGAATTTAAGCTTTGTAAAATTATTTTATTTGAAATTTAATTGCCCACTAACTGCTCTTTATATTGTGGTAGTAAGGCTAAAAATTGCTCTACAGTTTTCTCAAGTGATTCACTCGAACGCCCTCCTGCTGCATTTTTATGACCGCCTCCATTAAAGTGAGTACGAGCTAATTCGCTTACCGAAAAATCATCTACCGAACGCAATGAAATTCGAATCATATCTTCTTTTTCGGTAAAAATAGCGGCCATGATTACACCTTTGATAGAAAGCCCATAATTCACTACTCCTTCAGTATCTCCATTTTTTGAGCTAAATCTACTTAATTCCTCTTTCGAAATAGCCATGTAAGCCACATTGTATTCAGGAAGATAAGTGAGTTTTTCTCCTAAAACAAATCCTAAAAATTTCATTCGGTCGAATGAATTACTATCAAAAATCCTTCTGTGGATGCCATTCGAATGAATGCCGACAGCAATTAATTCGCCGGCAATTCGGTGTACTTCTTGCGTAGTACTATCAAATCTGAACGACCCCGTGTCTGTAACAAGACCCGCATAAAGACATTCTGCAGTTGGAATATCAATCAGTTCTTTATCGCCAAGTTTTTCAATTAACTCATAAATTAACTCACAAGTAGCTGCGGCTCGCTCATTCCAGAAAACATAATCGGCAAAGGCTTCAGGTTGTTGGTGGTGGTCAACTAAAACTTTTTTTGCAGGTGCTTGGCGAACAAATGCTTCCATACTTTTGATTCGATTAAGAATCGAAAAGTCTAGACAGAAAATCATTTCTGCATTTGCGATAAGCTTTTTGGCAGTTTCGTGTCGTTCTCCCTCAAAATTAATTACATCACTTTCACCCGACATCCACCTTAAGAAATCCGGATAATCAGTTGGGGTGATTACTGTAGGATGGTGTCCTTTTTTCTTTAGGTATGCGGCTAAGCCCAACGATGAGCCAAGTGCGTCGGCATCGGGGTTTTGATGGGTAGTAATGACAATTTTTCGAGGTACACTCAGAAAATCGTTGAACGACTGTAATTTTTGATTTGACTCTGTAAAAAAATCTCGCATAACCCTGCAAATGTACAAAGTTATGATGGTAATTCAAAAATGACATAGAAGACTATGATAAAGGAAGATAATTTTACAAATATTAAATTTAGTATTTGACTGTATTTTAGTTGAAGATAATTAATTTTGGCAATCAATAAGGTTTTTATAAAAAGTTTTAAAAATGCTTTGTTTGCCAAAATCATATTGCAATGTATAATTGAAAAAACTATTTTTAACCCTATCTCTAATGAAACGACTAATCTTTTTACTTTTTTTAATAGGATTTGGAGCTTCAGCTCAAAAAAAAGAAACACCAACTACCTCAAAAAAACCTAAACTTGTATTAGGTATCATGGTTGACCAAATGCGTTATGACTACCTTTATCGCTACTACGATAAATATACTGAAGGTGGGTTCAAGCGTTTAATGAATGAAGGGTTCAACTGTAAAAACAATCATTATCATTATGCTAATACAATAACTGGCCCAGGACACGCCGCTGTTTACACAGGCTCGGTTCCAGCAGTAAATGGTATTATTGGTAATGAATGGTACGACCCACTTGCTAATCGCTCGGTATATGTAGCCGAGGATACAACTGTAAAAGCAGTTGGAACAGAGGCTTCTGCCGTTGAAGGAAAGCGTTCGCCTGTAAATATGCACACAACTACCATTACCGACCAGTTGAAGATTGCTACCGAGTTTCGCTCTAAAGTAATTGGGATTGCAATCAAAGATAGAGGAGGTATTTTACCAGCAGGCCACAGTGCCGATGCGGCTTATTGGTTTGATGCGAAGTCAGGAAATTGGATTTCGAGTACTTATTATATGAATGAGCTACCAAAGTGGGTTCAAGATTTTAATGCTCAGAAGTGGCCAGATAAACTAATTGCTCAAAAGTGGACCACTCTTTTACCGATTAAAGAATACACTGAAAGTGAAGAAGATGACCAAGAATATGAGAATGTTCTCTCGGGTGAAAAATCGCCTGTTTTCCCTCATTCTTTAGCGAATATTTCTGCATTACTTACTTCGGCTTACGGAAATACGCTTACGAAAGAAATGACTTTGGCTACGCTTAAAAATGAAAAAATGGGGCAAAGTAAAGAAACAGATTTTCTTTGTGTAAGTTTCTCAACTCCTGATTATGTAGGACATGCCACAGGTACTCATTCTATTGAAATAGAAGATACCTATCTACGTCTTGACCGCGATATTGCTGAAGTATTGAAAAATTTAGATATGACTTTAGGCAAAGGTAATTATACAGTATTTCTTACCGCTGACCACGGGGTAGCTGATGTAGCTGGATTCTTGAAAAAGCATAAAATTCCATCGGGTATTGTAGAACTATCGAAAGAAATAAACTACCTAAATGGAGAAATGGTGGCTAAATTTGGTGAAGGTAAATGGATTAAAGCTCAAGATAACTACCAGTTATATCTTGATAAAGATTTGATGAAAAAGAAGAATGTTTCAATGGCTCAAGTTTATGAATTAGTCAAAGAAAAAATGCTCATTCTGGGTTCATCAGTTTATCAAGTTGTGAATATGCACGATATTGCTTCGGCAACTATTCCGCCCTACTATAAACCATTAATTGAGAATGTGTATAATCCAAAACGCAGTGGAGATATCATGATTTTATTTGAGCCTGCTTGGTATAGTGGTTATAAGAAAGGTACAACTCACGGTACAATGTGGCAATATGACCGCCACGTGCCTTTATTATGGTATGGATGGGGTGTTCAACAAGGCGAAACCGTTGAACAAACTTATATCGCCGATATTTCTGCTACTTTGGCAGCGATGTTGAATATTTTAGAACCAAATGGTTGCGTTGGTCAACCGATTAAGGAGGTTATCAAAAAGAAGTAAAAAGCAGATGATTAAGCATGATTTTGCTTTAAGAAATTGAAAAAATGATTGTTATTAAAGGAGTTCCACTCCGAAAAATACAAGGAATTACGCTCTTTCCGTTTATTATTGTGCGTTCTAAAAAGCCTAGTAAAGTGCTGATTAATCATGAAATGATTCATATCAGACAGCAATTAGAACTGCTAATTTTACCATTTTATATTTGGTATGTAGGAGAGTGGCTTTTTCATTATTTTCGTTGTAGAAAATTTTGGCAAGCGTATCGAAAAATTAGTTTCGAATGTGAAGCTTATGATAATGAAGAAGATTTTGAGTATTTGCAAAAAAGAAGGTTCTGGAATTTCCTTAAATATTTTTAAGAATAAAGTCAGACTCCGCATTTGCAGAGTCTGACTTTATTCTTTTTACTGCTTTCGGTTCAATAAAATGCCATTGACAATGAAATATTGAGCAACGATATAAGTAATCATTATCCAAAAGCCAGAAAGGGGTATTGCTATTGCAAATTTATTGATAGCAATTAGCGAGTCAGAAATGATAAAAAGGATAGCTCCAATCAATACTTGCTGAAAGCTATTGGTGGAACTTGTCCGCTCGGAGGCTGTTATTCCCATCAGACTAATCGCACAAGCATAGACAATTACTGGAGCTTTGAATGCTGCTGGAATACTTCCGAATAAAAAAGTTAGCAGTGAAATGACATAAATAATAAATGGTATTCTCCTAATATGCTGAGTTTTCCCTTGCTTTCGAAAAACAAAAGCGTAAGATAATTGAGATACTAAAAATGAACCTAAACCTAAAAGAAAAAACTGCGGATTTTTTCCTTGAAACATGAGAAAAGTATCGCCCAAACAAGAAAAAACCAAAGCAATAATCATGATTCTATCGACAGTATTTAGGCTTGTTTTTACATGCTGAAAATAAAAAATAGCCAAAGTAATCATGAGCAATGGCTTTGTCAGAAAATTAAGCCATTCAAGTCCCAAAAAGCCTGAAAAAATGTTGGTTATGCCGAGAATGGCATAAGTAATGGTTTCGTTACGATTCATGTTTAGGGTTGTTTAGTTGTATCCCGATGACTTCTGCAAGCATAATAGCCTTTTCCATAGGTTTGAAATCTACATTAGCAAGTATGTCTGTTGGGCGATGTATATTAGGCATTCGACCGTTTTTGTTGAGTGCCGCCAAAGTAACAGATGGAATACCTGCTCTTTGAAACCATACAGAATCAAAATCGGCCGTGTGCCAAGCACCTGTTTTCACTTCTTGCAAAGCCGAATTATTCTGAGTGATTTCAGTGGCAATTTTTACTAAATCGTTATCATAGACAATATTTCCCCAGCTTCCTGTTTGAGTAATAATCTTTAAATCTCCACTACCTAGCGTATCAAAGTTGATAAGGTATGTTTCTTTGGTAAATGTTTCATAATGAGCTTTCATATAAGCCCTTGCACCAATCATTCCAACCTCTTCAGCTCCAGTTAAAACTAATTCTACATCAAGGTTTTCTAAATTTTTACGCCATAATTTGCGAGCAGTTTCAATAGCCGCCGCTACACCAGTTGCATTATCTGATGCACCATTAGAATAGCCAAGTCTAAAGAAATCAATACTCGCAGTGATGCCTTGAATCAGAAAATAAAGAGCCAAAACATTTGAAATAAGCAGTAAAAAATTGTTTGGAAGTAAAAACTGAGAAATAGCCAAAAACTGTGCTATCATCATGAGTATCAGACTTGTTTTGAGCGATTTTCTGAAATTTCCTACTATTTCAGGGCGATAAAGCAATGAAATGGGGGCGGTGTCCCAATGAGCCATTAAGATTAGTTTCTTGGGCTTGCTCGAGTTTTGATTTTTTACGACTAAATTATGAGATGTAACCAAGGGTGGAAAACTCGTGACAGGTGATGCATACCAGTTGAAATAAAGTAGCGACATCGTCACGAATATAAAAACTATGATTAAGCCAATAATTGTGGAGAAGTTTAGACAGATTAGTCCACCAGAAATTCCCAAAATTAACCACCAAACTACCGAAATATATGTTTTTGGAGTTCTAAATGACTCTTTACTTAAATGCTGATTTGTAAATAGACTCGATAAAAATTCCAATACAGGAGTTTCATTAGGTGTAGCTACCCCGCGGTTTGGAAATGAGGTTAATTGCTCAACAATTTGTTTGGCTGTCATAGTGTTTTGTCATGAATGGGTAGGATGAAATCTTAATTATTGTGCATCAAAAAATGCCTCAATTTCTTTCCAATTATAAAACCTATCGTAATCAGTTAGTAGTTGGTTATGAGTGGCGTTAAACATCAATGCTTTACCTTTAAATGGTTTAAGATTTTTCTCGTGGTCATCAATCAAATAATCTGCAGAAATAATAGTTTTATCGCCACAAAGAACAACGTTTTTCCAAGAAATGAAAGGAAAATGTTCTTCCAACCATTCAATTTTTTCTTTTAATGAATTAGGAAACTCTGTTGCTGCCGAGACAATAAATACCTCAAAACGGTCATGAAGTTTCTTTACAACTTCTATTGCATCGGGCATTACTTCCATATCTCTGAAAAAACCTGGTTCGAAGATTTTTTCTCTAATTACAGGGTAATATTGCTCATCTAAAACATCGAAATAGGCTTTCCCATCAAAATCTTCATCTTTAAAGTTAGTCCCTATGAGTTGGTTATAAGTTGCAAGGATTTTCTTTCCAGCGGCCGCCAATACGTCGTCCATATCAATTGCAATACGTTTTTTTGTCATTCTTATTAGATTTTGTTTTCCTGCTAAGATAATATTTTCATTTAAGGCAGACAAATTTTAGTTCTTATCAAATAATATTCTGTATTTTTTGGTGATTGTAAACTAATATTTTGTTAATTCCTTAAAACAAGTAAAAAAAAGTTGTTTTTTTGTTTAATAATTATTCAATAATTTTGTATTGAAAATCTTGCCTAGCTTATTTTTAATAAGCAAAAGTTTTCAATGTTATTGAAATGATAACAAAATTCTTTTTTTGATTAGTTAGGTAGCTATTAGAGGAAATAAACAATAAAAAAAATTAGTTGATTTTATTAAGTTTATTGGGTCGAAGGAAGTAGTTCTAGTTGATCAAAAGAATATCGTAACCCAAAAAGATAAAAAAAGCCCGAAATTTAATTTCGGGCTTTTTTTATTATTGAACTATAAGGTTGAAGTTAATATTCATATCGTCGCTACCGGGGGTAGGGGTACCATCTTTTACTTTTTTTCCATTGACTGGTGGTTGGTGGCGTAACTGAACTTTTAGTTGACCATTTCCAGCAGTAGTTGTTTTAGCGGTTCCAGTAAGCCCGATTACAAAACCATTTGTATCTTTATCTCCATATACATAAGTCAATAAATTACTCGGTGTTGGGGTATAAACAAACAAGTGTTCATCGCTTTCGGCACTCACCTCGTTGGTAATATCATTGATAGTACTTTTTGATTCGTCTAAAACCTGAATTGTGAGCGTGTATGTTGTGTTTGCTTTTAGACTGATGTTATCAATTGTTGGAGCTGCACCACCATCGCCATCAGGGTCATTAAACTTAAATGTTTGGGTTACTCCTCCACTAGTGAAATTAAGTTTTACGGTGGTTATTAATTCGTTTTCTTCTTGTGTTTCTATCGAATCCTTCTTACAGCTACTAATAAAAAGGCCTATGCTAATCAATAAGCTGAGAAGTAAATTTTGTTGTTTGGTCATTGTCTGAGATGAGTTTGTTTTTGTAATACTATTACTTTTGCATTATTGTTGCAAATATAGAAAACAAAAAATATTAATGCAATAGAGTTGCAAAAATTAAAATGAATATTTAACTCTTAAGGCCACATTACGACCAATTTCATCAGCAAAGTATCTGAAGCGATTGAGGTAATCACGATAGGATGTATTGAGTGCATTGTTGATGGTAATCGAAATATTAAATCTTGATTGTTGGCTTAATGTTATTTGCTGGCTTATGGTAGCACTCCAAAGCATATATGCCGCAGGAGGTGGGGCGAAATCACCACCGTATTCAGTGAATACAATTTCAGAACTAGGTATATCTGTAAAAATAATTTTCGTGGGAATTCTCTTTTGTTTCGCTACATATAAATGGGTCAGTGAAACGGAGGTATTTTTCTTTTCGAATCGGATAGTATTTTCCAGTCTATTAGCTGGAATCTGAATAAGTGGTTGTTGGTGAGTAATATCTTGAGCTTTTAGGTATGAAAGTTTAGAATTGAACGAAAAGTACTTGATAAACTGAAAGTTGGAGCTTAAATCAAAACCTTGAAAAAGAGCCTGCGTTTGAGTATAGATAAATTCTGGAAATGCCCCACGAATAGTTAGAGCGGGCCTTCCTGTTGGTGATAAAAAAATAAAATTTTGTATAAAATTATTATAGATATGTGCCTCAAATTGAATGTTTTTAGCAATATAGTTAGCCGTAAAAGAAGTATTCAAAGCTTTTTCGGGTTGTAAATTTTCATCTCCACGCTCAAAACTCGCAGCTCCATGATGTACTCCATCACTGTAGAGTTCGTTGACAGTTGCAGCACGCCATGCTGAACTAATATTAGTCAAG
Source organism: Emticicia sp. MM (assembly GCF_001649495.1). Lineage (NCBI taxonomy): Bacteria > Pseudomonadati > Bacteroidota > Cytophagia > Cytophagales > Leadbetterellaceae > Emticicia > Emticicia sp. MM. The sequence continues at coordinate 9,835 of NZ_LXHX01000013.1, forward strand.
AAATTCCAGCGAGCATTGGGGCGATAATTAATACCAGCGGTGCCTGTAAAATTCTGATTATTTCTGATATCATGTTCAACACTTTGTGTACCTCTTGGAATTCGATAAACACTCAAATGTCGAAAATCATATCGAAACCCTGTTTCAATTTCCCATTGTTTTCTTACTATTCGTTCAATCAAGAATAGGCCAGATGTAAAGTTTTGGAAATTTGGAATCAATACCGTTGATGTGCGGGGTGCTGTGAGTGTACCTGTTGTGAGATTTTCTTGATAAAGAGAGTTGATGCCAATTGAACCCGTAAGGATTTTCAAAATTGGTTGGTGTTCAAAGAGTAACTCGCCAGTGTAGGTATTGAGTTTAAATAATTGAGTTAAATTTTTATCTCCTCTCAAAATATCTATTTCTCTTCTAAAATCGTATTGTTTACCCAATGTAAGACTCAAAATACCTTTTGTTATTTTAAGTGAATTTTTGAGTTTTAATAAATTGTGTTGAACATCTTGGTAAGGGCGGCCAATGTTATAGCTGAAGTTTTCGGGTGTATAAATGGCTAGGGGCGTTCCGCGTTTGATTGCATCAATGAGGTCAGTAACATTCCCTATATGTGAACCCGCAAAAACAGCTAATTGGGTATTAAATTGACTATAAAATACCTCAGAATTGAAGTTTCTTTTCTTGTAATTGGCTGATAAAGAATAATTTATTTCTTCGATTCCAGTATTGGCTAAGCGATAATTTGGGGTTGAAATATCACCGCCACGCTTGTATGTGCCTTGCAATCTCATACCGAAAGAATAGGGTATTTGGTATTTTGAATATTTCCTAATACCCCCTTCTAAAATACCTGAATTGACCGCCTGATGGCCATTTGAAAAGTATATACTATTTACTTCACCTTTTATGAGAGTAGAGTCGGGTAGGGCATCAGGTTCGAGCATAATTACACCCGCAATAGCATCGGAACCATAGCGAACTCCAGCGGCTCCTTTTAAAACGGTGATTTTTTTAGCAACAAATGGGTCTATTTCAGGGGCGTGTTCACTACCCCATTGTTGGCCTTCTTGTCTTACACCATTGTTCATAATCAAAACTCTATTCGAATGCATACCGTGAATAACAGGTTTAGCTATCGAACTTCCTGTTTGTAAGGTAGTTACGCCAGAAATCTGTTTCAATGCTTCTCCTAATGATTGTCCACGAGTTTGGTCAAGTGCCGTATTCTCAAGTAAGCTTTTATTTTGAGTCAGATTATCAATTTTTTGTGCTTTTATATCAATATTGGCTAAGTGTAGTTCGGTTTCGTTAAGTTTTATATTTTGTTCAGTTCCATGTTCTAAATTGATAGTGTAGCTTTTCTCTTCATACCCTACTATTCGGCCGATTATGGTGTATTTTCCTTGACAAAGATTAGAAATACGGTAAAAACCTTTACTATCTGTGCTTATGCCTTTGTTTAACTCCTTTATTAACACAACTGCTCCGATGATTGGCTGTTTGGTATTTTGGTCTTGAACAATACCTTGAATGAAGCAGTCACAGTCTTTTGAGTTTTGGGCTTGAATTTTCCCAGCACCCAAATTTAATAAAATGATGTATATAAGTAGTGTTCGCTTCATTTTTGGTTTTTGCACAATTTTAGACCTTTGTTGTAAGCAAATGCAACAGTATTGCAAATATAATAAAAAATCCTCGTCGAATTGTTCAACGAGGATTTTTTATGTTTTACAAGGAAGAGTTCGCTTTAAGCGAACTCTTCCTTGTAGTCTTCTTTCTTATTCTGCAACTCTTGAATAATATTTATTGTAAATAGCTTCATAGCGTTTCGCAGCTTCTTCTTGCTTATTGCGGCTACAAATATTACCAATAACTTGTAAGTTTCTTAAGCTAATCTGAATGTAGCTTTGTACGTTATCAGGCATCCATTCAGCACTTGTTATATTAGCTTTTTGAGTGAAGTAAGCCAAGTTTCCTTCGGCACGTTTAGCCAAAATCTCAGCAATTTCCATGGCTTTCTTCGAATCGCCAACTTCGAAATAATACATCACATAGTTCGTACAAAGTTGGTCATAAGGAATAACATTGTCAGGTAATACCTTGTTAGCATAGTCTAGTACCTCTTTCGCTTTCGCTTTTTTATCTTCTCTTACCAATTGGTCAACTAAACGCAAGAATGCTAAACGAGCAGTAATGATTGGAACTTTCAAGTACGTTTCTGAATCATAATATACGTTCTGATTATCCATGCCTCTCCATGCCATTTTCTTCATCATGTTGTTATACATTACTTCAGTATTGGCAAAGCCATCATCTCCTTGACTAACTTTTACGGGCAATAATCTGTAGGCATAGCCTTCCAACTGCATGTAATCTTTGAGGTTCAAGTAATTATCGTTGGCCAATGTTCCTGCAAAATAAATCGGACGTTTCCAGTTGTTTTGTGCAATCATTTCGAGCTGCATTAAATCATTCTTCAATAGGTCACGTTTGCCTATATTCCAAGTCATCTGACCAGTCATGTATGATTCAAATTCTTTTGGCACGAAGCCCATTTTCTTCACCGATTCAACATCATAATTTAAGAAGAGACTATCAGAAGGTAAAGAATTAATACTTTCCCCAGTTGTTAAAGGAATCTGAATGGCAGGGTCGTTTTTCTTCACTAATTCTAAATAATCCTTCAAGTTGATTGGGTCATTCAAACGTTCAACGAAAGGAATCTGGTCATTTACACCGCTCAATAATTGGTCTGTGCTAAATGTAATCGGTAAAGCTTCTGATAGGTAAGTTTTACGTTTCATTTGCTCGCAATACCAGTCTGTACCCAATAAACTTAGGTTACAAACACGTACGTCAGTACGGAAACCTTCTACTTCTTGAACATACCAAAGTGGGAAAGTATCATTATCTCCACCAGTGAAGAGAATTGCATTTGGAGCACAAGAATTTAATAAGTTTTTAGCAAAATCTACTTGGTGGTAGCGTCCTGAACGGTCATGACCTTTCCAAGTTTGTGGAAGCATGATAAGCGGAACCGCCAATCCAACTACCGTTGCGGCCACAGCTCTACTTTGCGAGTTTTTGATAAATTTCAATACATAATCAAACAAGCCTAAAACGCCAAGGCCAATCCAAATAGCCCAAATATAGAACGAACCTACATAGATATAGTCACGTTCACGTGGTTCTACTGGAGGAGAATTGAGGTAAACAACTAAACCAATACCAGTAAAAATAAATAATAAGAACATAATGAGTGCATCACGCTCACGTCGGAAATAGTGATACAGTAAGCCCAAAATACCTAAAATTACGGGTAAACCAAAGAAGTTGGTACGACCACGATTTTCTTTAATCGCTGGAGGTAGGTTGTTTTTAGACTCAAAAATATTAGTTGGCCCAGCTCCTTCGATATCGCTTGAGCGTCCCCAGAAATTCCAAGCAAAATAACGCCAATACATATAACCCATCTGACGCTTAATCATGTAGCCTAAGTTTGTGAAAAGCGTAGGTTTTTGGTCAGGAGAAAGCCCCATTTCTTGACGATAGATTTGTTGATGCCCACCATCTGTACTCCACATACGAGGCAATAGGCTTTCGCTGTTTGGTCCCCAAATGTAGTTTGGCTTATAATCGTAGATTTCGTATTTGTCTTTGCCCATTTTGTAGATAGGCTCACCATTTTCGATTGATTCTAATTTACCTGTGAAAACAGGACCATAAAGTAATGGGCGGCTACCATATTGTTCACGCTTCAAATATGAAACGTAGTTCAGAACGTTGCTTGGGTTATTTTCGTTGATTGGTGGGTTGTAGTTCGAACGAATCAAGGCGATTGTATAAGAAGAATATCCAATCAATACAAATGCAAATGAAATCAATGCGGTGTTGGCAATAACCATTCCTTTTTTCTGTGTGTAGAAAATTCCGTAAGAAAGAGATGAAACTAATAAAATTACGAAGAAAATGATACCAGAACTGAATGGTAAACCGAATGTATTAACAAATAATTTTTCGAAAGTAAAACCAAGTGATGGGAAACCTGTAATAACACCAACGTTTACCACACCTAAAACAACCATACCTATTAAGAAAGCAGTAATACCGCCTTTCCAAGTGATTTTTTTTGCTTTTTTGTAATAATATACTAAGCCTAATGCAGGAATCGTAACGAGGTTAAGTAAGTGAACACCAATCGAAAGACCCACTAAATAAGCAGTAAAAATTAAGAAACGATTAGCTTGTGCTTCATCTTCAATAATTTCCCAACGGAAAGCAGCCCAGATTACAATAGCTGTAAAGAAAGACGACATTCCGTAAACCTCAGCCTCAACTGCCGAAAACCAAAATGAATCAGAAAAAGCATATACTAATGAGCCTACTGCACTAGCACCAAGCACAAGAATGATTTGTGTAGTATCAAGTTCTTCTCCTTTTTTGCCGAAAACCTTACGAGCTAAAAGTGAGATTGTCCAGAACATAAATAAAATAGTGAAGGCACTGGCAATAACTGAAACCATGTTGACCATCAAAGCCACTTTCGTTACATCGCTTCCAGCTAACAAAGAAGCCATGCGGCCAATTAATAAGAATAAAGGTGCACCAGCTGGGTGTGGAACTTGTAGTTTATAAGAACAAGCAATAAACTCTCCGCAGTCCCAAAAGCTGGCGGTAGGTTCAACGGTGAGTGTATAAGTAATAAGTGAAACGGCAAAAACCGCCCATCCGACGATGTTATTGAGCCTTGTGAAATTGTTCATTTTTTGAGATTAGTGAATGAATATTCTCTTGATGCTTCAAAATTAGGCAATTTGATGGATAATTGCGTAGAAAAGGTTCTTAAATTATCTTAAAAGCCGCTAAGTAGAAATCATTATTAAGCGTTTTTGGATTCAATATTAGGGTTTTGATACAAATTTGTCTATTACTGAGTACTTATTTGTTTTACTCTTTTATCGGCATTGGCCGCACTTTTCCCCCAATCAGCCACAGCTTTTAATACTGGAATAAGTGTTTTTCCGAATTCTGTCAGTTCATAATCTACTTTTAAGGGAGGTTTACTCGTATGTACAGTTCTACTTATTAAGCCATCTTCTTCCAATTCTTTTAGTTGAAGGCTAATGGTTCTTTCGGTAACCATCGGTAGTTCTTTTCTTAATTCATTATAACGTTTTCTTTCAATTAAATGAATGAGAATCACTGCTTTCCATTTTCCTCCTATATATTTCATGGTTAGGCTTGTACTACAAGGATATTCTTTATTATCAAAACAATATTTCATATACTATCATTTTTAACCGTTATTGCAAAGATAAATTACTATACTTAGTTTTGCAACTATAAATATTATAGTATAAAATTTAAAAACTAATCATGGATTTTTTAGCATTAGCAAAAAGTAGATATACTACAAAAAAGTATAACCCCTCTAAAAAGGTTTCGGAGGCAGATATTGAAGCATTAAAAGAGATTATTCGATTAAGTCCATCATCTATCAATAGCCAGCCTTGGAAGTTTTATTTTGTTTCTGAAAATAGTCTGAAAAGCAGTTTAGCAGATGCGTCTATTTTCAATAAACCTAAGGTTGATGACGCAAGTCACGTCGTAGTTTTCTGTGCAATTGATGATGTGCAATTATTTGAAGAGAAAATTCAGAAGAATTTGCCTGAAGGTGCAGTAGCTTATTACAAACAACACATCAAACCTCTTTCTGAAGCTGAGATTAAATCTTGGTTTGGGCATCAAGTATATCTTGCATTGGGTTTCTTTTTAAGTGCCTGTGCCGCTATGGGAATAGACTCTACGCCAATGGAAGGAATTGAAAACGAAAAATATGCCGAAATTTTAAAACTTGAAGGGTATAAGCCTCTATTTGCAGTGGCTATTGGTTATAGAAATGTAGAAGATGCGAATCAGCCAAGTGTGAAGCCTAAATATAGATTTGTGGCAGAAGATGTGGTAGAAAGTATTTGATGTAATATTTAAACAAAAATCCCTTTATCAAACGATAAAGGGATTTTTATTTTCTCTTATTAATGGAAGAAGTCTTTCATTTTATCAAAAATACTTCTATCATTTTTATCTGCTTTAGGCTGAAAACTAGGCGAAATTCTTAGTTTTTCAAGAATCGCTCGTTCTTCGGTAGTCAAAGAAGTAGGTGTAAATACACTTACATGAATCAATTGGTCGCCAACGCCGTAGCTATTTAATTCTTTGAGCCCTTTACCCTTCAGACGTAATATTTCACCAGATTGCGTTCCTGCTTTGATGTTGATTTTTACCTTTCCACCCACAGTTGGTACTTCAACTTCTTTTCCAAGGGCTACATCAGCAAAATTCATGCGTAATTCATAAACAATATTACCGCCATCACGCTTTAATTCTGGATGTTCTTCTTCTTCGATTACAATCAATAAATCGCCAGCAATACCACCTCTGGTAGGCACATTACCCTTGCCTGACATTGATAGCTGCATACCTTCGGCTACACCAGCAGGAATCTTAATTGAAAGCAAATCTTCATTAAGCTGACGGCCTTCTCCGAAACAAACATCGCAACGCTCAGTGACAACCTTACCCTCTCCTTGACAAGTAGGACACGGACTGGTTGAAACCATTTGGCCCAGCATAGTATTAACTACTTTACGCACTTGCCCTTGTCCGTTACAAGTCGAACAGGTCTTCAATGAATTACCATTTTTCGAGCCGTTTCCGCTACAAGTATTACAAGCAACGTAGCGTTTTACTTTTATTTTTTTCTCAACACCATTGGCAATTTCTTCTAAATTAAGCTTAAGCTTAATTCTTAAATCTGAGCCCTTTCTTACGCTTGGGCCACCACGGCGGCCACCACCACCACCACCGAAGAAACTACTAAATGGACTATCTTCACCAAAAACACTTCCGAAAATATCTTCCATGTTTACGCCACCGCCACCGAAGCCACTCGCTCCGCCTACACCTTGATGCCCAAACTGGTCGTAACGTTGGCGTTTTTCAGGGTCTGATAATACGCCGTAAGCTTCGGCAATTTCTTTAAATTTTTCCTCAGCAGCTTTATCCCCAGGGTTTTTATCTGGGTGATATTGAATAGCCAGTTTTCTGTAGGCTTTCTTTAAATCATCTTCTGATGCATTTTTAGTAACGCCCAGTACTTCATAAAAATCTTTCTTCTGTGCCATTTTTGTATGAATTAAGAACCAAGAATGTAGAACTAAGCATTGAAATACTAACCTAAAAGGTTGTTTTAATCCTTAATTTTTAATTCTCAATTCTTCATTATTTTATGAACCCACTACCACTTTTGCGTAGCGAATTACTTTTTCGTTTAGGTAATACCCTTTTTCTACTTCGTCGATTACTTTTCCTTTGTTTTCATCGCCTGCCGCAAATTGCGTAATACATTCGTGAAGTTCAACATCAAATTCTTTACCTTTAGCGTCCATGGCCTTTACACCTTTATTGGCTAAAGTCTTTTGGAATTTGTTGAAAATCAATGCGATACCTTCTTTCAAAGGCTCAACTTCTGAAACTGTTTCGAATGATTTATTAGCACGCTCGAAATCATCAATAATCGGAATGAGTTCTTTGATAAGCCCCTCTGCCGCATTCTGAATCAAATCTACCTTTTCTTTGGATGTACGACGACGGAAGTTTTCAAAGTCGGCATACAAACGTAAATATTTATCTTTTGCTTCGGCAAGTTGTGCTTCAAGTGATGCAGATTCAGACTCCGCTCCATTTCCTTCATTCGCTTCTTCTGCAACTACAGTTTGTTCTTCTACGTTTTCGTTGGTCTCTACGGTTGTTTGCTCAGTTGCTTCTTCTTTATTCTCTGCCATTTTGTAATCTATTTTATTTTGTGCAAATTTCGACAATTATTTTGCCAATAAGAAATTTACTGACAAGATGTCAGAAAAAAGCTTTTTTATTACCTTTAGAAAATGACATTTCATAAATGGCACGGCATAGTTATTAATTTTATCAAGGAAAATTTATTAAACTAAACAAATTAATGGAAAGAATTAACGTTTCGACAGGAGCAAAGTGGGAAGACATTATCGGATATTCTCGTGCAGTAAAAGTGGGAAATATGATTGAGGTGACTGGTACGGTAGCCACCGATGGTAGTGGAGAATTGGTAGGAAAAGGCGATGTTTACCTGCAAACAAAGTTTATTATTTTGAAAGTAGAAAAAGTGCTCGAACAATTGGGGGCGTCTTTGAAAGATGTAGTGCGTACACGTATTTATGCTACAGATATTTCTAAATGGGAAGAAATAGGTAAAGCTCACGGTGAATTTTTCGGTACTATTAAGCCATGCACAACGATGGTACAAGTTGGTGCATTGATTGGTGCTGATTATTTGGTAGAAATTGAATTTTCGGCAATAGTTGGAGCGTAACTTGGGTAGTAGAGACGTTTCATGAAACGTCTCTACGAATATAATATCAAACTAAATTATTTCTAATGGCGTAGGCTACTAAACCTGCCGTGTTTTTGAGGCCTAATTTTTCCATCATTCTTAGACGATGGCCCTCGACAGTTCTTGGGCTCAACGAAACAATATCGCCAATTTCAGCCGTCGTAAGTCCTTCGCATATATACTTTAAGATCTGTATTTCTCGTTCCGATAAGTCGGTTTTATAATTAAAGATTTTGCTTTCTTGTTGGGTTTTACGATTCATTTTTCGGAGCATAATTTTACTCACAAAATCGCTAAAATAGATATCCGTTTCATTAACTTTTCGGATAGCCTTTTCAACCTCTTCTGGGTCTGTATCTTTCAATAAATATCCGTTTGCTCCGATTTCCATCAAATGCAATACAAATTGGTCTTCATCTTGCATTGATAAGATAAGTACTTTAGTATCAGGAAATTGAGCTTTGATTATTTCGGTTGTTTTAATGCCATCGAGCACAGGCATTTGCAAATCTAATAAGACAACATCAATAGTTTTGCTTGGAAGTTTATCAATAAATTCTTGGCCATTGGTGGCCTCCATTACTACCTCAAAATCGGGTACTTGCTGGAGTATTGAAATCATTCCTTTGCGAAATAGGTTGTGGTCGTCGACCACTGCTAATTGTATTTTCGGCATACGTAAGAGACAATTTTAAGCAATTGGAATTTCTATTTTCGTGATGGTGCCACTGCCAATATTCGATTGAATATCAATCTGTCCATTAATAACGCTTAAGCGGCTTTCCATATTTCTTAAACCTAAACCACGTTTGGGGTCGTTGCGAACGGCATTGAAATCGAACCCCTTACCATTATCAGTAAAAGTAAATATTATGTTTTTATCTTGAATACCCAATTTCAAGGATATTTCGCTGGCATCTGCGTGTTTGAGTGCATTATTTACTAGCTCTTGAATGAGGCGATAAATCGTAAGTTCTATTTTTTTATCGAATCTTTGCTTTTGATTAATGCCCTCATAGCTGAAAGAAAACTCGCTAGTTGAGGCTAAGTGTACTTTCTGAATGAATTCATCAATTGATAGTATCAGGCCAAATTCTTCAAGTGTGCTTGGCACGAGTTCTTTTGAAATACGGCGTACTTGTCCAATGGATTGTTCTAAAAGTTCACGAGTTTGTTTGCCCATCACCGCTAAATCTTCGGCGTTATCTAGTTTACGCAAAAGCTGATTGAAACTCATCTTTGTTACCGAAAGCATGGCTCCAACTTCATCGTGCAAATCTTTGGCAATTCTGATGCGTTCAACTTCTTGTACTTCAAGAGCAGATTCGAGCATTTGGCGTTGCATCTCATCTTTAAGCTCTTGCATAGCTTTTTGTTGTAGTAGGTCTCGTTTGAGTTGTCGTTGCTGATAGTAGGCCACAAAAATTACCAAGACAACTCCCATCAGTAATAGTATGCCAGAGCCGATTACGATTAGCGTAGAAGAGTCATTGGTATTAATCATGGTTTGTTTTCAGGAATTTTTAATTCGTATAAAATTAGTTTTTTTCGTATTTGCTGACAAAAAAAACTACACAAATTAATGTTCTACAAAGAATATTGATAACCGAAATAAAATCATAAAAAAGTGTGAATTTTTCATGTGGTGCAGTTGATGAGAGTATTTGTTCACCAAAAAGGAAAATTATTATGCTACCAGTTGAATAAATTGTGAGTGTAGCACAGAGCCAAAATGGTGGATGTGCAAGAATATTTTTTACTGATGTTTCTGAAAGGAGTGTGTGAAAATAAAGAAATACCAAAATCATATAGCATAGCCTATTGAATACATAAGGTATAAACGCAAATTCGGTTGCTCTGAATTTGAATATGCCAATGCTAAGTACTGTTATGAGAAGCATCAGTAAAAGTTTTTTCTTCATGGATTGCTTGAATAGCATCCAAAAAATAAAACACATACCAGAAGCCTCAACGATTTCTAGTATGTTAAAGATATGAAGGTTATTCGTCCACTTAACCGACAGCCATGTGGAGTAAATATCACCAATAAAATGAATTACTGAGAAATAAAATAATGTTTTAATCTCTTTTGATAAATACTTATAGAAGATTATACCAACTATAACAGGAAAAATCGTAATGATGTCAGATGTTGCCGTTATTGGGTATTTGCTGTATAAATACATGTATCTTTCCCACATAGGCTTATTTTTATTGTTCGTTACAAGCCTGAGGACAAGGTAAGCCTCCACCAACACCTCCACCACTTGGGTCATCTTTTAAAGACGACGAATCTATATCAATATCGTTTCCATTTTCATCGACAGGTACTAAGAATAATCGTGGACGTAGTTTCCCGCCATCCTTAATATTACCATCATTATCTTCTGGAGCATGTCCATAGTAGATTCTGATTCCTGCTACTTCTTTTCCGCCAGTATTTTTTAATAATTTTTCAATAAGGTTTTTTCCAAAAAGCTCAGCTCTTCTTACATCACCATTATCGTCGTGGAATACTTCTGAGGCTGCTTTTTTACTCTTTACATGTGTTACATGGTTTTTAACATGACCTTGGATGTCTTTTTTATTGAAAAAACTCCCTGCGTTGAGGATTCTATCTTTCATGGTTTTGTGATTGTAATAGTTTTATGTTAAAAGAACAAATTTATAATTTGAACTATTCAAAAATAAGTATAATTGAGTTGATTTGCAAAGTGCTAAAGAGTTGAATGTATGCTTAAGTTGTTTATTATTAAATAGTTATGTTTATGTTTTTGTTAAATCTTAGTAGAATTACTTATTGAAATACGTATTTTTACGTATTTCAATCTTCGTAAAATACGGATTTAAACTTCAAACAAAAACCCCTCAAATCTTCGCAGAATGAGGGGTTTGGTACTGATGCCAATCTTAATTCAGAAAAAAATTATATTTTTTTCACGTTGACAGCATTTAAACCTTTGCGACCATCGATGACGTTGTATTCTATACGGTCGTTTTCACGAACCTTTACGCCGCCAAGGCCTGTCACGTGAAGGAAGATTTCTTGCCCTGAAGCATCATCTACAACGAATCCGAATCCTTTTGTTTCGTTGAAGAATTTTACTGTACCTGTTTGCATTGAAAATGTAAAAATTAAAAGAGTAAATAAATTACTTGCAATATACGCGTTTTTTATCAAAAAACAAGTTTTTGAGTAAATTATATTTGTATTTATTTTATAAT
>NZ_LXHX01000107.1:0-84328 GCF_001649495.1 Emticicia sp. MM
AGGTACTATGTATTGCATAATACTAAATAAAACACATATCTTTGTATTGTCAATCAGATAATGAGTTCAGACACGCAAAACACAAGAACATGAAAAAGCTATTATTACTCCTTGCAATCACTTCTTTTAGTTTCGGTTCAATGGCTATGGGTTTTCCTCATAATACCTATGAGCAGCAACGCACTTTGAGCAAAAATACTAAACAAAAAAACTTGGTAAACGAACTCGAAAAATCAATCAAAGTAAATCTGGAAAGCATTTCAATCGTAAAAGAAGATACCAACGCACAATCGTTTGTAGAAATGCTAACCAATTATGTGGTTGAGTTTTTTACAGAAAAAATATTCGGGAAGAGCATAGCGAAATGCGAAGTCTTGAAAGAAGCAAAAGGAGAGTGTATAGCAATCAAACAAGATTTTGAATATTATTTAGTAGCGTAATCTGTGGAACGAAGCTCCGTTTCGTTCAGAAAGAATTTATATACGGTTTAGTTAGGGTTTAGAAAAAGGCTTGATTCGTTTGAACCAAGCCTTTCTTATTTCTTAGCTTTTAAGGAAATAAGGAAGGCTTCTCTCGAAAGGAAGACTTCCTTTTATGACCAATAATTAATATTGAAACAATGGGTAGTTTTTCATCCAATTGTTGATTTCGCCTCTAACATTCGCAATTTTCGTTGCGTTATCATGATTCATCAATACTTCATCAATTAAATCAACGATACGAATCATGTCGGCTTCTACCAAACCACGAGTGGTCATGGCTGAAGTTCCTACACGCATACCCGAAGTTGTCATGGCGGTTTTATCATCAAACGGAACCATGTTTTTGTTAACTGTAATATCTGCTTGAATCAATGAGTTTTCAGCAATTTTACCAGTCAAGTTTTTCGGACGTAAGTCAATCAACATCAAGTGATTATCTGTTCCACCAGAAATAACTTTATAGCCACGGTTCATAAATTCTTGAGCCATTACTTTGGCATTTTTCTGAACTTGTACTTGGTAGTTATAAAAACCTTCGGTTAAAGCTTCGCCAAAAGCAATGGCTTTAGCGGCTATAATATGCTCCAATGGTCCACCTTGTGTTCCTGGGAAAACACCAGAATCTAATAAAGATGACATCATTCTGATTTCGCCTTTTGGCGTTGTAATTCCGAAAGGATTTGGGAAATCATTACGCATCATGATTACACCACCACGAGTACCACGAAGGGTTTTGTGCGTAGTTGTTGTCACGATATGGCAGTGGTCGAATGGGTCATTTAATAAACCTTTAGCCACCAAACCTGCTGGGTGAGAAATATCAGCCAATAGGATTGCACCGATTGAATCGGCAATTTGGCGAAGACGGATATAATCCCAGTCACGAGAATAAGCCGAGGCTCCACAGATAATCATTTTCGGACGCTCACGGTGAGCAGTTTCTTCCACTTTATTCCAGTCGATTAGACCAGTTTCTTGCTCAACACCGTAGAAGAAAGGTTGGAAGTATTTTCCTGAAATATTTACAGGCGAACCGTGCGAAAGGTGTCCACCGTGGGCAAGGTTAAAGCCCAAAATTTTATCACCAGGTTTCAAACATGCCACAAAAACCGCCATATTTGCCTGAGCTCCAGAGTGCGGCTGAACGTTTGCCCAAGTAAGATTAAATAATTGTTTGAGACGGTCGATAGCGATTTGCTCAACTTGGTCAACTACCTCACAACCACCATAATAGCGTTTTCCTGGGAGACCTTCAGCGTATTTATTTGTCAAAACACTACCTGCCGCTTCCATCACCTGTGGCGACACGAAGTTTTCAGAAGCAATCAATTCGATGCCATGTAATTGGCGATTGTTTTCTTTCGTGATTAAATCAAAGATTTGCGTGTCACGAATGATGGAAGTTTCTACAGACATAATTTGGTAAATTGGTTATCAGTTATTGGTTATTGGTGTTTCCAACCAACACCAGCTTTGGAGTCATTAGATTACAAAATTAACTGATAATTAATAGAAGATGAATTTTTGACAAAATAATATTTGGCTGACTTTGAATTGTTGAGAAGTTTCTTGGTAAAGTTATATTTTTAGTCGATAGACGATAGTGAATAGTCCACAGAAATGCTTCGCAGTGTGAAAGTGTTTATTATCGCACAAACGTACTTTCTTTCAGCATTTTTTCTAAAACCTCACAGCTTGAAACATACGAAAGTTCGGTTTGGTAACTACCACCATTAATAATAAAGACTCTTGGGTGTGCCTTGAAAAATGCTTTTTTATAGGCATCTGCCAATGTTTCTAAGCCAATATCAAGGCGTTTTTCGTTGATTTCGGCCTCGCTGTAAAGTGATAGTTGCTCTTTTTTCCAAAACTTTTTATCGTCTTTGCCTTGTAGAAGTCTGTTTTCACAGTTTAGGTTTTCATCTAATCGGTATTGTAGCACTTTTACATTTCCCATTGAGTAGAAATTGGGTGTTTTCTCAGCATTGGAATTATTGGTTTCCAAAGGAGCGTTGCCAACTCGATTAATTTGATGAGGAGGGATTTTTCCGTCTCTAATTGCTTGAATGAGCATCGGGGTCAAGTCTTTGCCGTAGGTAAATAGTGAGCCACCCAAAATGCTTACAGCTAAGTTTCTGTCTAAAATAGGGTAATCATTTTGTCGGTAAATGTTAAACCTAAATACCCGTGAATGCTTCGTATTAAATTCAGGTAAGCCAATTAAACTTTCATCAGGAAAACCATAAATATCAATAAAATTTAGTGCTTTATGAACCGCTAAACGCATATTATTCGAGGTTTTCAAATCATTGATTTTTCGTAGGCTATCTAATTGTTTAATTAGTTTTTCCGGCATTTTTCCATAAAAATAAGTTAAACTGTCGGGAAATATGACTTGTGTGAAAACTTCTTTTTTTCCTGTTTTCCTATCTTTAACCATTACTGAATCTTGGAGTTTTTTTGTGTATTCTTTGTAGAATGTCCGCAGTTCGGCCGTGAGTGGCGTGTATGGCTCTTGAGTAATGAGTGCATGATAAACCTTTAGACTATCTCGCAATTCACGATTGATACTCGGTTTTACGAGCCTCATTTGGCTTTCAAATTTCTTCCAAACTTTGCAAGTATCGGCCACATATTTAAAAAACGCATCTTTCCGTAAACTATCCGAAGGATAGCCTTTTTCTACGATTTTCTCTAAATAATCAAAAACTGTATTCATCTTTCCTACCATTGCTGCACAAATGGCGGCATTGTAATAATCTTTGGCGAAGGGCTTTTTTACATTATCAAAAGCAGCTTTGTAATAATCAAGAGCTTCGTAATAATTGGTATCAACAATGGCTAATTCGGCCGAATTGATGATTGGGTGGTAGATACGAGTAAAATCGCCTTGGGCGAATAAAACCCTACAGGAAAATAAAAATATGAATGATAGTAAGAGTTTTTTCATAGATGTGGGGCGAATTTCCAGTTCGCAGATAATGCGGTGGCGGTGTTTATTGCTAATGTTCAGACAATCTAATTTAACCTAATTATCAAAAAATAAATTCTGATGAATTTTGTAGGAACGTCCAATTTGGACGTTCCTACGGGCAAAATCTATCTAAAAATAGAAAAACCTACCCAAAGTTGAGTAGGTTTTAGAAAACATTAACAAAGTTTTAACAAAATCTTAGGATAAAAACTTGAGATTCATTGCATAAAGCCCCGAGAAAATAGCAGCATTAATTAAAGCCATAATTCCGATACCCCAACCTGCGGCTCCACCCATGATAACGATTGGAGCAATAACACCAATGGCATTGCCCGCAATATATACCCAAAAGCCTTTTTTACGGAGTCCCCACATCCAAATTGCTCCTAAAATCAATAAAATACTCGAAATTAAGGTCATAACGCCAGTAGTAATCAAGGTATCTTTTTGAATGAGTTTGTTGGCTTCTTCTTGCGATTCTTCAATTTTTTCAAGGTCTTTTTCCGACATATATTTTGAAAACATATCCATCACCATTTCGTTGGCTTGCTCTTTACTCTCGATTACTTTTTCTGGGGTAAAAATATTCGGAATTGCTCCATAGAATTTGTAGGCGTTCCAGATGAGTGTTAGAACACATAAAATCGTCAGAAACATCGGACGAACGGAGGTTTGGTTTTCTTCAAATGGATTTTGCATAATTTTATATTTTAAATGACGGTTTATGAGTTTTTCGGCAGAAAGTTATTGATAACCGATAAAATGATGTACAAAAATATGATTAACGGTATGGCAACGAATTGCAGAATCACCAGTAAAATTACAGAAAGAATCAGAAAAATGTACTTTATTTGGTTAGAACCCCAAGAAAAATTCTTGAATTTGAGTGCAAACAAAGGTATTTCTGAAATTAGTAGATAACTCATGATGAGCGTGTAACTAATTAATAAGGTGGAGTTAAGAATTAAGAATTTGTATTCAGGATTAAATTCTAAAATCAACGGAAAAGCCGCCACCACAAAAGCATTGGCGGGTGTAGGAACGCCAATAAATGAATCGGACTGACGAGTATCAATGTTGAATTTGGCCAAACGCAAACATGAAAAAAGTGCCAAAATAAATGCCACATAAGCTAAAGTAGGCAAATGTGTTTGTGATAAAAGATTTGACGGAATTAAATCAGATAAAACAGTATTTTGAGTTGTTGTAATCTGAATCAATTTGGCAAGAATAAATGAAGGCAACACTCCAAACGTAACCATATCAGCCAAAGAATCGAGTTGTTTCCCAATTTCAGAATGCTGTTTGAGCAAACGTGCCACAAAACCATCGAGAAAGTCAAGAATCCCTGCAATAAATATCAGATAAGAAGCCCAAAGTAGATTGCCTTCAAAAACAAAAACGATACCCAAGCAACCACAAAGTAGATTGCCGAGTGTCATGATATTTGGAATAGTAAATAATTTCATGTTAGTCCAATGAGTGAATGAGTGAATGAGTGAATGAGTGAATAAAACTTATTTTTTAGTATTTATTCTACAACCACAGCATCAATTATTGAAATCTTTTCAAATTAAAAATGGATTTGTCTTGCGTTCATAGCCAATCGTGGTTGGCTCGCCATGACCACTATAAACCGTATAATCATCATCGAGTGTTAAAAACTGTGTTTCGATGCTATGAATCAATGCTTCGTGACTACAAAATGGAAAATCTGTTCGTCCAACACTTCCTTTGAAAAGTACATCGCCACCAATCACAAATTTCTGTGCATGATTCACAAAAGCCAAATGCCCAGGAGCATGGCCTGGCACAAATCTTATTTCAAGTTCCGAATTTCCGAAGAAAATCTTGTCATTTTCATTAATAAACGCATCTGCTTCTACGGGTTCATAACCTCTTATTCCCCACATTCGGCAGCGGTTTTCTACATCAGCTAAAATCGGAATTTCGTTTTTGTGAATCAGCATCTTTACACCGAACTTACGCTTTACGTAGGCAGCTCCAAAAACATGGTCGAGATGGCAGTGCGTTTGTACTAACTGTTTTACTACTAAGCGATTATCTGTAATAAAATCGGCCAGTTCTTCTTTCTCGTATTGTGCCAAACAGCCAGCATCAATAATGACGGCTTCGTGAGTTTCGTCCCACAAAATGTATGTATTTTCCGCAATTGGTGAGAATGTAAAGGAATGTATGTTTATCATGTTGTAAGTGCATTAGGCTGTATGCCTTTTTGAAAATATTTCTAATCTGTTTGCTTAGAGTGTATAGCCTATTGCATACAGCAGGTTTTTCTACAAAAGTAAAAAAATAGTGGGCTTTTTGTGTAAATCGGGTTTAGATTTTCGCCAGTCTTTCACTCGAAGCGTTTTGATGAACTCGTCTTGGGCCGTTACGTTGCAGGCGATACATAGTAAAGTTTCGGGGTTCAGACTTTGTAAAACATCTTCCAGTAATTGATTATTTCGGAAAGGAGTTTCCATAAAAATTTGCGTTTGCTGTTTTTTCTTTGCCAGTTGCTCTAAATCTTTTAAAGATTTTATTCTCAGTTGTTTATCAATTGGCAGATAACCATTGAACGTAAAACTTTGCCCGTTGAAACCAGAAGCCATCAAAGCCATGAGAATCGAACTTGGACCCACCAATGGTACAACTTTATGCCCGAGTTGGTGAGCAAAACCTACGGCAACCGCTCCAGGGTCGGCCACACCTGGGCAACCTGCTTCGCTAATGATACCCGCATCGGTTTTTAGTGTTTTGAGCTGAGCAAGGGTTTGGTCGTGGGGTGTATCTTTGTTTAGTTCATAAAACGTAATATCATCAATTACTTTATTGAGCTTTAGGCTACTGATAAATCTTCGGGCAGTGCGGAGTTCTTCCACAAAGAAAACATTCAGTTCGCTCACGACTGCTTTTATTTGAGGTGGTAAAACGGTTTCTTGCGTATCGGGTGCGAGAATGGTTGGTATCAGAAAAAGGGTCATATTTTGTTTAGTTCAGCTTCGATTTCAGCGTAAAATTGTACTAATCATTATTCTTAATTTTATCTTCAAAAGCATCTAATTCTTTCCGAACTTCAGCTAAAAGTTGGCTTTCAGATGGTAAATATAGTTGATATTGACTGGCAACTATGTTTTTGGAATCAGAAGGTAAGGTATATTTTACGACCGAATCGTTTTTATCGGTGCAAAGTAAAATTCCTATTGTTGGGTTTTCGTGTGGTAATTTCTCCTCTCGGTCGTAGTAATTAACATACATTTGGAGTTGTCCTAAATCTTGGTGAGTGAGTTTATGATTTTTTAGCTCAATAATTACAAAACTTTGCAAAAGACGGTTATAGAAAACTAAATCTACAAAGAACTCATCGCCATCTAAATGGATACGTTTTTGTCGAGCAACAAACGAAAAGCCGTTGCCAATTTCTAAAAGAAAATCTTGTAGATGGGTAATAATAGCTTGTTCTAAATCCTTCTCATAATAGGCTGATTCTCGCTTTAACCCTAAAAATTCTAATACCATAGGGTCTTTGATAACCTCTTTGGCATCGGTAGGTATTTTTTCTTTTTTAGCAACAGCCAATACACTTTCTTTGTCGTTGCTTAAAAGTAGTCGTTCGTATAGCTGACTATTTATTTGGCGTTCAAGTTCACGAGAAGTCCAAACATTTTTTACCGATTCCGCAATATAAAACTCTCTTTTATGCTCGTCATTTATACTTAAAAGAAGTTTATATTGTGTCCAATTCAATTGCGTCCGCAGTGCGGACGTAATTGGAAATATGCGATAAAATTGACGATAACGCTCCAACTGACGAACGCCAAAACCGCTGCCAAATTCAGGTTGTAGTTGCTCAGAAAGGTACTTGATGATGTATTTCCCATACTCAGCACGGTCTTTCCCTTGTTGTTCTTCTTCAAAAATACGTTTACCTATGTGCCAGTACATGAGTGTTCGCTCTAAGTCAACAGAGCGAATAGCTTTTTCTTGAGCATTGGCAATAATTGCTTTTATATCGCCAATAATGTGTTGATTTAGAATATTCACAAGACTTTATAAATAATGGTATTAACAAAAATCGTTTTACAATATTATGTATTTTTACGACGCTTAAAAAATCATTAATCAGATATGTCGGAAATAAAACTTACTCAATATAGCCACGGGTCGGGTTGTGGATGTAAAATTTCGCCCAAAGTTCTTGACCAAATTTTACACACAATTACGCCACAAAATACGTTTCCGAACCTTTTGGTGGGAAATAAAGACAAAGACGATGCCGCAGTTTTTGATTTAGGCAATGGCGAAGCCATTATCAGTACGACTGATTTTTTCATGCCAATCGTTGATGATGCCTTTGATTTTGGGCGTATCGCTTCGACCAATGCTCTCAGCGATATTTACGCAATGGGTGGAGAACCAATGATGGCGATTGCCATTTTGGGTTGGCCGATTGATATAATTCCTGCCGAAATTGCTCAGAAAGTACTGGATGGTAGTCGAGCTACTTGCACAGCAGCCAATATTCCGTTGGCAGGTGGACATAGCATTGATAGTCCCGAGCCATTTTTTGGCTTGGCGGTAACTGGGAAAGTAAAAATTGAGCATCTAAAACAAAACTCAACTGCTACCGAAGGCTGCTTATTATATCTGACTAAACCTTTGGGTGTTGGACTTTTGTCAACGGCTCAGAAAATGGGTATTTCAAATTCAGAATATTTGCAGGTGGCTGTTAATCAGATGTCTAAGCTCAATAAAGTAGGAGCAGAGCTGGGAAAACTTTCGGCAGTAAAAGCCATGACTGATGTAACAGGTTTCGGTCTTTTAGGCCACTTGGTAGAAATGTGCGAAGGTAGTAATCTAAGTGCTGAAATCAGCTATGAAAAAGTGCCGAAAATGCCCGAAGCGAATGATTATTTATATCCGTTTTGTGCTCCAAAAGGCTGTAATACCAACTGGGAAAGTTATGGTGAAAAAGTTTCGGCCATCAATGATACGCAAAGAATTTTATTGGCCGACCCACAAACCAGCGGAGGGCTTTTGATTGCCGTAGAACCAGCAGGAAAAGAGGCATTAGAACGAATTTTACAAGAAAATGGCATTGAAATTGAGCCTTTCGGACAAATGATTGCTAAAACTGAGAAGAGTATCAATGTGATTTAATTACCCAATTTTTATTCATAACGATGGGTTGGTGAACCCTTCGCTATGAAATTTGAGAACAAAACATCGACCATATAAATGCAAAACATCAACCGTCGCAAATTTATTCAGCAAAGTACATTGGCTGGTATGGGTTTATTGATTCAAACCAAAGGTTTCGCACAAGATTTTCCAAGTGTGAGGGTTTCGGCCAACAAACGAAATTTTAGTAGTTCGGCCATCGAAGCTACCATTAACCGCATGAAAACTCAGATTAAAGATCCTGAGTTGGCGTGGTTGTTTGAAAACTGTTTCCCGAATACACTTGACACAACAGTTCATTTCAAAAAGAAAGGCGACCGCCCCGATACCTTTGTGATTACGGGCGATATTCATGCCATGTGGTTGCGAGATAGCACTGCACAAGTAACACCCTATTTAAGTTTGATGAAAGAAGATGCCGCTCTGCAACAACTTATTGCGGGCGTAATCAACCGCCAAACCGAATGTATTTTGATTGACCCGTATGCCAATGCGTTTAATGATGGCCCAGGAAAATCAGAATGGATGAGCGATCATACCGATATGAAACCCGAACTCCACGAACGCAAATGGGAACTTGATTCGCTTTGCTACACGGTTCGTTTAGCTCATAATTATTGGAAATTGACTAATGACACGAGTGTTTTTGACGAAAAATGGCTGAAAGCTGCTCAAAGTATCATTGCCACTTGCCGTGAACAACAAAGATATAAAGGCGTAGGGAAATACCGTTTCGGACGAACAACTTCTTGGTCAACTGATACTGTCCCAGGTAATGGACTGGGCAATGTAACCAAACCTAATGGATTGATTCATAGCATTTTCCGTCCATCGGATGATGCCACGGTTTATCCGTTTTTGATTCCTGCCAATTTGTTTGCCGTGGTGTCGTTCCGACAAATCGCTGAGATTGCCACCAATGTTTATAAAAATGCCGATTTTGCCAAAGAATGTCAAGCTTTTGCGAATGAAGTAGAGGCCGCCATTAAAAAACATGCTGTTATTACGCACCCGAAATTTGGTAAAATCTACGCTATGGAAGTAGATGGTTTCGGGAATTGTCTGCTACAAGACGATGCCAACGTGCCAAATCTAATGAGTTTGCCGTATTTGGGGGCAGTAAAAGCTACCGACCCAATTTACCAAAATACTCGCCGATTTGTGTTGAGCAACTCGAACCCGTATTTTTTCAAAGGAAAAGCGGCCGAAGGTGTTGGTAGTCCACATACATTAGTTAATCAGATTTGGCCATTGAGCATTATTATGCGAGCCATGACTTCAACTGATGATAAAGAGATTTTACAGCAACTCAAATTCTTAAAAAACACGCACGCCAACACGGGTTTCATGCACGAGTCATTTGATAAAGATGATGCAGCTAAATTCACGAGAAAATGGTTTGCGTGGGCCAATACACTTTTTGGAGAAATGATATTGAAAGTGGCCAAAGAACGCCCACATTTATTGCAAAATGTGCTTTAATTGTAGAATAAATTCTCATTTTGAAGAATCTCTGACTTTGTAGCGTTGCACCTACGAAGTCGGAGACTTCGTAGAGCGAATGATTACATCATAACATACATATAAAATTTATTAGATTTAGAAATACCATTACCCAAACCTTAAAACAATGAAAATATTAAAGATAGCCATTTTAAAAGATGATTTTGATGAGATTTTGAGTGGAGAAAAAACTGAAGTGTATCAAGATTTTATACCGTTTTGGGAAGAACAACTATTAATAAATGACAAAGAAGGAGTAAGATTCAGAGAGTATGATGCCGTTGAGCTTAGAAATGGATTTGAAGGAAAAGTACCGACAATACTAATAGAATGGAAAGGCACAGAACTCGAACTTTTTGATGAAGCACCACGAGGCTCAAAAGACCCTGAAGATTATTATTTTGTAGTCAATTTAGGTAAAATCATTGAAACAAAGAATTGCTGATAAATTACGAATAGGAGAGTGCCATGTACTGAAATAGGTTTATACAAATCTATATGAACGAATAACAATAACTAAGACACTTCATTAGGTCAAGAAGAAATTATAGCCTCATTTTCAAAATCGGATAAGGTTTGTTGCAGCCATCAAGTGGCGTGCGGTCGTACTGTACAAAACCTAAATTTTGATAGAAACCAACTGCATTTTTATTGTCTTCGTTTACATCTACTTCATTGACTTTAAGTTGCTCAATGGCATATTTTGTCATATATTTTCCTAAGCCTTTACCTATATAATCGGGTTTCAGAAATAGCATTTCGAGTTTTTGTTCGGCTATACCCATAAACCAATGAGTTCGTTTTGCTCCGAAAAGGCACAATAAACATCAAATTCATCGAAATTTATATCTTTTACTAACGACTTGTAAAATTCTATATCTGCTTTGCTCAAAAAAAGATGCGTTGCTCTGACCGAACTTTCCCAAACCTCAATTATTTCATTGCGGAAGCTATTTTCGTAAGGCTTTAAATTCATGATTTTTATTTAATAATCATTTTATAAACATTGGTTTCTCGTTTATTGAAACCCACTCTTGGATAGAGTTTATTGGCTGCAATTCGGCTTGGGTGTGAGGTGAGCATCAATAAACTTACATTTTTTGATTTCACAAACTCAATAGCGTGTTGCACCAATTTTTGGCCAATTCCTTGTCCACGAAAAGTATCAGCTACTACGACGTCTTCAACCCACGCTTTTTTGCCAGTTGGACTGTAATACATTCCTACGGTTAACATCCCAGAAATATTTTCTGCCTCATCAAAAGCCAAAAATAAATGACTATTTTCAGAAGCTACAAGAGCTGTAAGTAGCTCATTAGAAGCAGTATATGGGGTAGTTACGAGCAAATCAATAAAGTGCTGAACTGCATTTTGTATGGCTGGCGTAAGGCTTGTTATTTCTTTGATTATCATGTTTTTAGCTTTTTTCGTGTGTTAGTTGCCAAAGCCACGCATTACCAATTTCGTGGTCTTGTACTATCTCTTTGAATATAAATCCGTTTTTTTCTAAGATTTTCGTCGAAGCGTTTTTTTCGGGAGCAGTTTTGGCTGTAATGATTAACTTTGGGTCTGTATTTTGGGTAATTTTAATTAATTCTCGACAGGCAAAAGTTGCTACATTTTCTCGTTGAAAAGCGTCAAAAGTCCAGTATGAAATCTCGACTTTTCCATCCTGTGGTTGTCCATTGAAGCCACATGCCCCGACAACTATATTTTCACGAATTACAAAATAGCCTACCCAAGGTAGATGAAAGCCGATTTGAGGGTAATAATCTCTGTATATTTCAAATACTTGTTGGCATTCGTCGCTTACAAAAATAGGATTGGATTTATCTTCTTCCAGATTTATCACTCGTAGTTCTATACTCATAGTTTTCAAGACGGATACAATTGTCTGAGAGAATTCACCGAAATATCAATCAGTTCATTAAGCACATCGAGGTTAATATCAGCGAGTTTCTTTACATAAATACAGCCTTTTCCAGATTTAGTTTTGCCCAGTTTTTGCAATAAATTCTCTCTTTGTTCGGCTGGTAAATGCAGATACAAAGAAATGGCTGTAGCTCGTGGCGAAAATGCTACTAATGGAGCGTCGCCTTCATGCCCACTGGCATATTTATAATGATAACTTCCAAAACCAATGATGCTTGGTCCCCACATTTTAGGTTCAAGATTTGTTTGATTTTGGAAAATCTCAACTAATCGAAAGCCATCGTTGCGTTTGATTTCGTCAGTAAGTTGATTAATAAAATCAATAGTGCTGGCGTTTGTTTCGGTAGTTTTGTTAGTTGCCATAGTAAATTTTATTTTGCCTTCTAAATAAACAAAAAACCTCTGCATATCAAAATACACAGAGGTTTTCAAGATAATTTACAACTTACTGTTGACTGTTGTCTATAGCCATTCGACTAAAAATCACTCCCAATCTTTCACTTTTTCAATTGCAGCAATCTGAACGTTTACAATTTCATTGGTTTTTTGATTCATCAAGAAAGCCACAATCTGACAATTTTCTTTTACTTTAATGCTATTTGGAAGCGTAATTTTGAATAGTTTCTTGTAAAGTTTACTGTTTTTGGTAGCTGCCGATGGAATATTTAAACCTCCAATTAGAGGAGCGATTGCATCACGGGCGACGTTTTCGTGCAAAATATTATCAATCATGGAAGGCAAAGTATAGGCTTCATATTTCTGGAAAAGGGTATTTCGGCTTGCATAATTTGCCTGTGGAAAACCCGAAACTTTATCTTCTACCAAATAAATCCCCAAACCATAAGTGTCATCCGCAACGGCATTTACCTTTACATGGCTCAAAACCGTGAGTTCATTGTCATTAAGATTACTTTCTATCGCAATTCCTGCGGCAACTTTCTCGGTTTTTAGTAAATCATTGACATTAGCCGCCCAATCGCTCTCACCAATGATAAATGTACTTCCCACAATCGACTTTCGGCGATTGACCATGCCTGAAGGCCATGCAGGATGTCCGTATTTATTTTTCAGAGGATTATAAATCTTATCTTTATCGGCTGTCATTTCATCATTATAATGAATCTCAACGCTTATCACTCTCGAATTTGCAGTTAGCTTTTTAGAGGTTTCTTTGGCCAACGGACACCAACCACACCAAGTACCAGAATGCTCTTCGAGTAAGATTTTTTTTGTGAAATCTTGTGGAATTGTGCTTGAAACCTTGCTTACGTAATCATACTTACAGCTACAATCATCTTCGGTGGCTGTTGATTTAAAATTGGTAGCAGCGACATCAGTACAACCAATATTTGGGTCGGTCGAAACGGGTTCGGTTATAACAATAGGTTCTGGCTCGGAGGCAGTTTCTTTGGTACATTGCAAGAACACAAACGTGCTAAAAACAAAGAAAATCGCCTTGAGAAGTGTTTTATTCATTGTGATGTATTTTTCTGAAACAATCACAAAAATCATGCCTTACAATCTTTGGCATTAGAATTGCGTTTTTGTTTATAAATGAAACTTATGAATCGAGGTTCAAAGCCACAAAGGCACAGAGGCACAAAGACAAACACAAATAAGTTAAGGAATATAAACGCCAAAGTTGTTAAAACTACGTGTCTTTGTACCTTTGCCACTTTGCTCCTTCTCAACACTTTTGCACAAAAATCGCTACCCGATGTTTCAATAAAAGACTTAAAAGGACAGTTGATTTCTACAAAACAATTTGGTGAAGCCTCTCAACCAACAATCATTAGTTTTTGGGCTACTTGGTGTAAGCCTTGTTTGCAAGAAATCAATGCCATTAACGAAAATTTAGAAGATTGGAAAGCCGAAAAAAAAGTCAGATTTATTGCTATTTCAGTTGATGATAGTCGAAGTAAAGGGCGTGTGACAACGCTCATAAACAGTAAAAAATGGCAATTTGAGGTATATATTGATGAAAATGGCGATTTTCAACGAGCTTTGAATGTACTTAACGTACCGCATACGTTTGTGTTGGATACCCAAGGTAAAATCATTTATCAGCATACTTCTTACGCTTCGGGCGATGAAGAAGCCTACATCGAAACTATCCGAAAAATCAAATGAGAAAGTATTATTGCTTTAGACTAAAGTCTGATGATGTTTTCTTTGAGTACCGTCAGATAGAGCAGATGGGATCGCCCAAGACGGCAATGAATAATGTCATAACTATTATTTTGATCTTCCTTTTTACAGTTCTCCCATCGGGGGTTAAGGGGCAATCTTTTTCTGGAAGCTTTCAATCTGATTTTCAGCGATATACCAATGATAATTCACTGATTTATGAACAATTAGATTCAAAAATAGCCTCAAATAATTACCTTACATTACAAGCACAATATCGTAAATTTAGAGCAGGAGCGAGGTTTGAAGCATATCTTCCTCCATTGTTGGGCTATCCATTAAATTTGGAAGGACGAGGATTAGTGAATAAGTTTTTAACTTACCAAAACCAAAAAATCATGGCAACGGTAGGCAATTTTTATGAACAATTTGGTAGTGGAATGATTCTCCGAACGCAAGAACAACGTTTTTTGGGAATGGACACTTCGCTTGATGGTTTTCAACTAAAGGCAAATCCGACTAAAAATTATACAGTAAAATTGATAGGTGGAAAGCAAAGATTAGGCTTCAAGCATGCCGATGGATTGGTAATTGGGCTTGATAATGATTTTAAATTTAGTAAAGATTCGGCCACCAATCAATGGAGCGGAGGACTTAGTTTTGTAAACAAAAACGAACCTTATGATGGTATTCTGACAAGCGTAAAATCCAACGTTTGGGCAGTTGGTGGAAGAGTAAATTTTCAACGAAACAATTTTAGTTTTTCGACCGAATATGTTACAAAATCTGCTGATGGGACGCCAGCCAATCGCTACATTACACACCGAGGTTCGGGTCTATTGATAAATAGTAATCTGGATTTCGATAAACTTTCGTTGGCGTTAAATCTCAAACGCATTGATAATTTCGATTTCCGCAGTCAACGCTCCGAAACCCTCAATAATGCACTACTAAGTTTTATTCCTGCCACAACCAAGCAACATTCTTATCGACTGCTGACACTTTATCCGTATGCCTCGCAAGTGATGGGCGAAGTTGGTGGACAGCTTGATGCCATTTATACACTTGACAAGAATACTACGCTTTCGCTCAATTTTGCGGCACTCAATGCTCTAAATAAAAAAACAATCGAAGGCGAAGAAGGTTATAAGAGTAGTTTTTTTGAAATTGGGAAAGAAAAATATTACCGAGATTTAAATATCGAATTTGAGAAAAAATGGTCGAAGAAGTTTAAGACCAACATCGTTTTTGTTTACCTTGATTATAACAAAGGACAGATTTTGGGTACTTACCAAGAAATGGTGAAATCTTACACTTTTATTTTTGATGGGACTATCAAATTCTTGAAAAAGAAGGCTTTACGTTTTGAATTACAACATCTCGTTACCAAACAAGACAAAGGAAACTGGGCTATGGGTTTGGTAGAATACAGTGTTTCTCCCAACTATTTTTTCTATATTTCTGATGAAATCAATTATGGTAGCTTTAGTTTTGAAAAAGTAACGCACTACCCAAATATTGGTTCGGCTTTTAGCTATAAAGCCCACCGATTATCATTTGGCTACGGTCGTCAGCGTGAAGGGCTTTTGTGTGTGGGCGGTATTTGTCGACTTACGCCTGCTTATACGGGTTTTAGTGCATCGCTTACGAGTAGTTTTTGAGTTTTAAACACCAAAAATCCGATGAAAATACTCAGACTTTTACCTTTTTTATTGTTATTTTTCGAGTCTTTCGGGCAAAGAATGATTGCTCTTAGTCCCGAAAAAGTGAGTTTTTCTCCCAGTTTTGCTATCAATAGTGTTGTCGATGCTCGACCACAACGAGAAAACATTGGTAATGTTTTTTTGTCAGCTACACAAAAAGAGCCGATAAGTTTTAAAGGTGGAATTGAGCCTACAATCAAGAAATTTCTTACGCAATCGCTACCAAACAAAGAAACCCAACTTTCGCTTAGATACCGAATTCTTGATTTAAAAATAAGTGAAACAAAACTATCAAACGGTAATTTTTCAGGACAAGTACAGCTAAAAGTTGCTTTTGACCGAATCGGTAAGAAAGATACAGTTTCGCTCACTGAAACTACCACCAGTACCTCTTTTTTACGCTCAGACCCCCAAATGCCCAATGGGAAATACGAGACAATTTTAGTTTCTTTATTTATCAAATCACTCGAATATTTTGATAAATGGCTCACACTCAACGGCAGTAAACACGAGGCACTCATTAAAGGTGTTAAAATTATTTTCCTTCCCGAAACAGATGTAAACGATAACGACACGATTTATCATCATACCCGAAAAGTTACGTGGGATGATTTCAGAGGCAAGCCTACAAATACTCGCTATGGAGCTGCTATCTTTGCCAATTTTGCTTATGGGGCAAGTTTTCAGGTAATTGATGGCTACATTGTGGCCAAAGTTTCGACAAAAACTTATATGGTACGAGGGATGTCTTGGGTTTTGCCAAATTCCCTAAACGATTATGCTCTGGCTCACGAACAACTACATTTTGATATTGCCAGAGTAGTAACCGAGCGTTTTAAAAAGAAAATTGCTGCCATGAAAGCAGATTTGATTATTGATTTGAATAGTATGATTCAATACGAATATTTGGAATCTTATCGAGAAATGAATCTGCTTCAAAAACAATATGATGCCGAAACCAATCACAGCCTTTTTCGTCAAGGGCAAGCAGAGTGGGAATCAAAAGTAAGAAAATGGCTAAGTGAAAAGAGTAGTTAAGGAAGTAAATTTCTTTAAATAATTCAAAACTCATGTTGTTTTAAGAAAGATTTAAGAAAATGACTATATTTGTGGTCATTTTTTAACAAAATACAGTATTTACTGATGCGAAACCTTGTTTTGTCTGTTGTTTTATTATTCATTAATCTTGCTGGATTTGCCCAAATTACAATTAACCTGCCATTAACAAGAAGTGTCTTCCAAAGAGATAATAATAACACTTCAAGTGTCTATATATCAGGTATTTATGAGGGAGTTATTGAGAAAATAGAAGCAAGGCTCGTGCCTATAAAAGCGGGACAAGGCGTAGCTACTGATTGGACTATAATAAAAGATAAACCACAAAATGGCTCATTTATAGGCTCAATAAAAGGTACGGGTGGCTGGTATCAGCTACAAGTGAGAAGCTGGAAAAACGGTGCCGTTGTTGCTCAATCTTCAGTCGAAAAAGTTGGTATTGGTGAAGTGTTTTTGATTGCTGGTCAATCAAATGCTGAAGGAAAAAGAAATTTCGGTGAAAAAGCATCTGTCGATGACCGTGTAAATTGTTTTGATTACCAAAAAATAGATTTTTTAGACGAAATTCCTCCTTTTCAAAGTTTTTCACACATCGAACGAACGTCATCAATTGCTCCACGTGGTCAAGGTGCTTGGTGTTGGGGCGAATTAGGCGATTTACTGGCCAAACGCCTCAATGTGCCGATTATGTTTTTCAATGCTGCTTACGAAGGTACGAGTATTGAAAATTGGTACAGTAGCTCGATTGGGGTTTCTACCAAACATCCATTTTTTCAGTTTACATTCCCTCGTGAAACACCTTATTCTTATTTACGAATTTCTTTACAGTATTATATTTCTCAGTTAGGACTCCGTTCGGTTTTGTGGGATCAAGGAGAAGCGGAATCAGAACTCAATACTACACAAGAGTACTATGCAACGGCTCTTAAAAAAATCATTGAGAAAAGCCGAACAGAAACGGGTAAAAAAATAAATTGGATGGTTTCTCGCTCTTCTTTATTCAAAACTAACCAAACCTATCCAACCGTAATCAATGCACAGAATAGCGTGATTAATCCTGCGGATTTTATCTTTGAAGGGCCATTTACTGATTCTATTCAAGTACCTCGACCAGAGGGTGTTCATTTTACAGATGCTGGTATTTCAGATTTGGCGAAGGCTTGGGATACAAAAATGACAAATCGTTTTTTTACTCAATCAACGCCTTTTTTACCTTCACCAATTGTTTCTTTAAATGCTTCTTGCCAAGTAATTGATAAAGTTACGCTGAGTTTACCCACTTCATATAGTTCGCAAAAATGGTCAAATAATACAACTGCTACAACGCTTTCGGCATCAGATGGCGTATTTAGCGGAATAGTACGTGACCAAACAGGTAACTATTTCTTTACTGCTACTATTGATGTAAAAAAAGTATTTCCTGTCACAATACCTTTTGCTTATGCAAGGCAAAGTCCTTTTTTCTGTGAAGGAACAAGTACAGATTTATTGACCGACAGCCCCGATTATACCTCTTTTGTGTGGAATACTGGCGAAACTCAAAAACAGATAACTGTAAAAAATACAGGTTCATATAGTGTGCGAGGAATTAATACTTCTGGTTGTGCATCGCCTGAATCAAATATCATTCAAGCCCAAATGCTTGCATTACCAGGCAAACCAGTGATTTATCAGAGCGATGTCGCAGTATGTGAAGGAAATACGATTACTCTGGCATCTACAAGTATAGCAGAAAGTGTTTGGAGTACTAACCAAAATGCCCCTGTTATCACATTAGGAAATGCAGGAGATTATAGAGTGACTGTTCGACAAAAGGATAGAAATGGATGCTTTTCGGTTGAATCTGAGCCAGCAATTTTTTCAATAAAACCTCGCCCAGAAACCCCCGAAATTACCCAAGTTGGTGCATTTACGTTACAAGCAAAACAAAAAACGGAAGTGAGCGATTTGATCTACGAATGGAAGCAAGATGGTAATATTTTATCAAATAATACTGGATTTCTAAAGACGAGCAACCAAAGTTTTATAACCGTTACAGCACTCCGAAATTTTACGGTATCAAACAAAAGTCTTACTTGCCGTTCTAATCTTTCGGGTGCGTATTCATTTGTACCAAATACTGAGTTATCAGGAATTATCGTTTACCCAAATCCGACACCTAATGGTATCGTTACCTTGGAGTCAAAAGAAAATGTAGAAAATTCATTGCTGGCAGTCTATAACGAAAAAGGGCAATTTGTTCATTCGGAATCTATACCGAATCTCTCGGAGCGTCGTTTTGTTAATTTATCACATTTGAGTTCAGGAAAATATATATTGAAGTTTAGCTACGGTGCTTTTGTAGAGACTAAAAGCATTGTAATCATGAAATAGCAAACGGATACTAAAGCTAAGCTGGCAGACACTTCCACAATGGAATTGCCTGCCAGCGTTTTAACTCTCCTTCTCCAAAAACTCCTTAATTCGGTGAGTCTTATCTTTCCCGATTAGTTTGATTAAATCTTCTTCAGGTGCATTTTTTATATTAGAAATCGTCTTGTATTGCTTTAAAACTTTGGTGGCTGTTAGTTTGCCAATTCCATCGGCACTTTCGAGGCTACTAATCAAGAAATTCTTGCTTCGGCGGTCACGATGGTGAGTAATTCCGAAACGGTGAGCTTCGTCACGGCAACGTTGAATGAGTTTTAATGACTCTGATTTTTTATCAATATAAAGCGGTAGCGTATCTTCGGGGAAGTAGATTTCCTCCAAGCGTTTTGCAATACCAATGATTGGAATTTGTCCGTAAAGCCCGATTTCTTTGAGGGCATCGCAAGCTGCCGATAGTTGACCTTTTCCACCGTCAATAATAATCAAATCAGGTAATTCGGCCTTTTCTTCCATCAATCGGGTATATCTTCTACCTACAACTTCTTTCATCGTCGCAAAATCATTTGGCCCTTCAACAGTTTTGGGAATATAATGTCTGTAATCTCTGACCGAAGGCTGACCATTAATAAAACAAACCATTGCTGAAACAGGGTTTGTACCTTGAATATTCGAGTTATCGAAACATTCTATGTGGCGAGGAAGCGATTTTAACTGCAAATCTTGTTTGAGTTTTACCAGTACACGATCACGTTTATTAGTTGCTCCGCTGGCTGCAATAGCCTCACGTTCGGCTTTTTCTCGCTGGAAATACATCACATTTTTAAGCGACATTTCCATCAATTTTCTCTTATCACCAATTTGTGGAACGGCAATTTCGGCTTTCATATCAATTTCGAGCGGAATATTCGTCACAATTTCTTTCGCTTCACTTTCATACGTTTGTCGAAGTTCTACTATCAACATCGTTAAAATTTCCTCTTCGGTTTCATCCAGCTTTTTCTTTACTTCCAAAGTTTGGCTTTGTGTAATTGTGCCATTGATCACTTTGATAAAATTGAGGTACGCCGAATTTTCATCAGAAACAATGCTGAAAACATCCAAATCCTTAATCGCAGGATTGACAACCGTAGCTTTGCTTTGATAATTTTGCAGAAAATCCAATTTCAATTTAAACTGATGAGCTTCTTCAAATGCCAGTTTAGCGGCCGAATCCTGCATCTTTTGTGCAAAAAACTGCTTGGCTGGAGCAATATTGCCTTTGAGAATATGATGTACTTGCTCAATTTCTCTGTTATACTCTTCTTCCGACTGGCGATTTTCGCAAGGGCCTTTGCAGTTGCCGATATGGTATTCTAAGCAAATTTTAAATTTCTTGGCCGCTACATTTTCTTCCGAAAGGTTCAGAATACAAGTCCGAATTGTATAAAGTTGGCTAAACATTTCGAGCAAAGCATACATTGCCTTCGAATTGACAAAAGGCCCGTAAAGTTTACCTTTACTCTTATCTTCCATTCGGCGGGTGGTAATTACCCTTGGAAAACGTTCGTTTGTGACGCACACATACGGATACATTTTATCGTCTCGCAGCAAGATATTGAAGCGAGGCTGATGCTTTTTTATAAGTGTATTTTCGAGTAAAAGTGCATCGTATTCGGTCGGAACGATGGTAAATTCGAGTTTCCGAATACAAACCACCAAACGACGAGTTTTGCGGTCGTGACGATTGAAATTATAAAAATAACTACTTACCCGATTCTTTAGATTTTTGGCCTTCCCGACATAAATTATCTCGCCAGTTTCATCAAAATAGCGATAAACTCCAGGCTCTTCGGGTAGTTGCGGCAGTACAGATTTATAATCAAATGTTATTTCAGACATATACTATTTTCAAAAAATGCAGCATAATCGCTACTTGGTGTCTATCGAAAACAAAATTAACTTATTTTACGGTTCAATATTTTTTTAGTGCCTCTTTGTTTGACAACTTATTGCATAAATTTGTTCTATGTTTTTTTGAAATTTATGTAGCTGTTATGACTAAAAAGATATTTTTGCTTGTTTTTGGGTGTTTTATTCTGCAACTCTTCCATTTTAATTCTTTCGCTCAGCCTTCTGGTTTTATTGATGAAGCTATTTCCGAAAATTGGACGATACCGACTGGCCTTACTTTTGATGCTAACGGGCGAATGTATGTATGGGAAAAGAGTGGAAAAGTTTTTATCGTTGAAAATGGCGTAAAATCTACCAAACCAATCATTGATATTAGTGAAGAAGTACTCGATTACGGAGACCATGGACTCAATGGTTTTGCTCTCGACCCTGATTTCTTGAAAAATGGTTATGTTTACTTAATGTATGCCGCCAAACGCTATCATGTGCTGAATTTCGGCAAACCTGATTACACCCCCCAAGAAGAAACACCTTTTCAGACTACAATTGGGCGTATTACTCGCTATACTTTGATAACTTCAAGCAATTTTACTGAAATTGAGTTGAACTCAAGAAAAGTTTTGGTGGGAGAAACTCCTTCGACGGGCATCCCGATTTTGGTTGATAATCATGGCGTTGGTTCATTGGTTTTTGGGCTTGACGGAACGCTTTTGGCAACCATTGGAGATGCCGCATTGGCCACCGATGGCGTGGTTGATGATACTCAAAGTGATTGGTTTAAAGAGGCTGTAAGTTTAGGTTTTATAAAGCCCGAAGAAAATATTAATGCTTATAAAAGTCAATATCTCAATTCTTTAGATGGTAAATTAATAAGAATCGACCCAAATACGGGTGATGGTTTGCCGTCAAATCCATTTTATGAAGCGGCAAGCCCACGTTCGCCTAAATCAAGAGTTTGGAGTTATGGTTTGCGTAATCCATTTCGATTTTCGATTAGGCCAAATACTGGAAGCACAAATTCGACAGATAGTAACCCTGGAACAATCTACATGGGTGATGTGGGATGGTCGCACCGAGAAGAAATAAATGTAGCTGCCAAAGGAGGACTAAATTTTGGTTGGCCAACTTATGAAGGTATTGATTATGTGAATAAATCTTATCAAGACCCTCAATTTTTGCCACAAAGCCATCAAAAACCTGTGATTGATTGGCGTGGGACTTTTGCACAGGGAATTGTCGATGGCGAAGCATTTGCGGTTAGTTCGCCACAATTTAAAGGCAATAAGTTTTCGGGAATTTCTTCAATCGGTGGCATTTGGTATAACTATCAGCAGTTTCCGAGAGAATACCAAAATCTTTATTACCATGGTGATTATGAAGGTTGGATAAAAGCATTTAAGTTCGATACAAAGGGAAATCCGACCGAAGTTATTGATTTTGTAAGTGATATTCATCCGACTTCATTTGCTATCAATCCGAAAGATGGAGCTATTTATTACACCAATTATTTTTACCCAAATATTCACGAAATCAGGCGATTATCGTATAATCCAACTGCCAATCGCCGCCCGACTGTTGTGCAATCGGCCACGACAATTTTCGGAAAAGCTCCCTTGACTGTCAATTTCCGAGCCAGTGATTCTAAAGACCCAGAAGGCACTTCGCTGAGATATGAATGGGATTTTGGCGATGGGAATAAATCGAATGATGCAAATCCGAACCATACGTATAATTCAAACGGAAAAGTTGCAACTTATACGGCAACCGTAAAAGTAACTGACGAGGCGGGGCTTTCGTCGAGTAAATCAATGAGTATTTTTGTCGATAATACGCCTCCGCAGATTAATAGCACGAGCCTTGATAAAATCGAAGAATTTGATAACTCAAAAGATTTTCCGATTACATTCAATGCCGAAGTGACCGATGCTGAACATTCAAAAGAGCAGTTAAGGTATTTGTGGTCAGTGCTTTTATACCACGACGACCATATTCATTTTGTTACATCTTCGTATCGTTTAACTGGCGAAGCAGTGCTGAATATTGTTCCTTGTGATGCTCAAACGTATTTTTATAAAGTAACACTCACTGCCACCGATGCCGAAGGGCTGAGTTCAACTTATGAGAAAATTATCAAGCCAAAATGTCCTAATGCTGGCCCAGTTTTAAGCACCGAAACTTTAAATACAAATTTTAATATTGCTCCCAATCCAACCGAGCATACGATTGATATTTTTCCGCTCAACGAACTCACCAATAAAACGCTAAAAGCAACATTATACTACGCCAATGGAGGGGTTTTGATGGAAAAAGAGGCTTTTTGGCAAGAAATTAAGCCTGTTCTCGACTCAAAACTAATCGTCGCCGAAAGCGGAATGTACTTGTTAAAAATCACAACCGACGGTTTTTCTAAGACATTTAAGGTGATAAAGAATTAGTTTTAAAATTTAATTCACCCGTAGGAACGTCCAATTTGGACGTTCCTATCGAATTTGTCAAATATTAATTTAAAAATTTTTCTACAAAATACTTGCATAAAGATTTTTTTAAAATTTACTTTGCAATACAAAGTTCTTTTTAAAATAATGCAATCGAATCAAATTAAAATATTTTTCAGAATCAGTCGAGCCACTTTGAGTTTGGCTTTGCTTTCGGCATTGTGCTGTTTGTTATTGATCATCAGAGCGGTACAAACCGAACAGCTTCGAGGTTTATTTTTGCTTTGGAATCTGT
Source organism: Emticicia sp. MM (assembly GCF_001649495.1). Classification (NCBI taxonomy): domain Bacteria; kingdom Pseudomonadati; phylum Bacteroidota; class Cytophagia; order Cytophagales; family Leadbetterellaceae; genus Emticicia; species Emticicia sp. MM. The sequence continues at coordinate 23,952 of NZ_LXHX01000107.1, forward strand.
TTCTGGCTTGGATGCCTCTGTTTTTTGCCCTCGTAGCTCGCCGATTATCCTCATCTGTATTTATTTCAAAACCCAAGCAGTTAGTTATTTTCATTAATTTGGGTTTATGGTTACTTTTCTTTCCGAATGCACCTTATCTGATTACCGATTTGATGCACTTAGGCGAGTACAATAATGCTATTTTATGGTTCGATACAGTCGGATTTTTTATTGCGGCTTTGGCAGGAATCTGCACTGGATTATATTCTTTGCAGGTTACCCATCAAGTACTTAATCAGTTTATCAGCAATGCTTTAGCTTGGATTATTATTTCGGCAAGCATTGTTTTATCAGGTTTTGGTTTATATCTGGGGCGTTTCGTAAGATTCAACAGTTGGGATTTATTCACGAATCCATTTTATTTATTCCGAAAATCGTTTCAAGAATTACAAAATCCACTGGCCATTCAGACAACTTTGGTTTTTACGTTGGTTGTGGCGGTGTTGTATGTTTCGATGCTCATTTTAATTCCGAATCGTGATGAAACTCTTAAAAATGCTGCGTAGCTTTCGCCATGCGTTTGATGGGCTTCGATTTTTGATGGAAGAAAATAACGCAAGGTTTCATATTTTTGCTGCCGTAATTGTCTTATTATCAGGTTTTTATTTGAATTTGTCAGCCATCGAATGGACGATTATTATTACCCAAATTGGTTTGGTTCTGGCGGTAGAGACACTCAATACGGCAATCGAAAAACTCTGTGATTTTGTGTCGCCCGAATACCATCAATTAATCGGAAAAGTAAAAGATTTAGCTGCCGCCGCAGTATTGATTATGTCGATTGTTGCGGTTATTGTTGGAATTATCATATTTTTGCCTAAAGTTCTTGAAATAGATTTAACATTTACTCATTCTAACATTCACTCATTCACTCATTAGTAATGAACGAACATCTCGAAAATCTAAAAGAAATTCGCTCCTTGATGGAACGCTCCTCGAAATTTCTTTCGTTGAGTGGACTTTCGGGTATTTCGGCAGGCATATGTGCTTTGTTGGGTGCTTGGTATGCTCATCAAAAAATTCATATCGAGGGCTTATATTTGCTTTTCGACCCTACCGTTAGACAAGAAGTAGTACCTTTGCTTTTAGTTGATGCCCTATTGGTATTAGTAGGAGCTTTGTTTTTTGGAATATTGTTTACGGTCAGGAAATCTCGGAAACAAGGTTTGAATGTTTGGAATTCTACATCTAAACGTCTACTGTTCAGTATGCTCGTTCCATTATTTGCGGGAGGTATCTTCTGTTTGGGTTTATTATACAACGGTTTCTTTTGGATTTGCTTTCCTGCCACATTAGTTTTTTATGGTGTAGCTTTGGTTAATGCCAGTAAATATACGGTGCATGATACTTATTATTTAGGCCTGGGACAAATCATTTTAGGATTAATTTCGCTATTTTTGGCACGTTGGAATCTGATTTTTTGGGCAATGGGTTTTGGGGTGTTTCACATTATTTATGGTGCAGTAATGTATTTTAAATATGACATGGACTCAAAAAAATGAGTGAATTTAGAATTACTTTGAAAAGAAATACTTATCACTGTTGACCATCGACCGCATCGGCGATCGATCCGATGTTGACCGTGGACTATTTATGCAAATATTACAGAATTTTAATAAAGCATTTGAAAGCAAAGCTCGACTTGGTATTATGTCGGTGCTGATGGTTAATGACGAGGTAAGTTTCATCGTTTTGAAAGATCTCTTGTCAATGACTGACGGCAACTTAGCTACGCATTTACGTGCCTTAGAAGAAGCCAATTATATTACATTCAAAAAAGAGTTTATCGGCCGAAAACCAAGCACGGTTTATAGCGTAACAGAAGAAGGAAAAAAAGCTTTTGAAGACCACCTTAATGAACTTGAGAAGTTTATAAAAGGCACGTAGATATATATTTTTTTGCAAATTAACTTTGAAAAACAAAGTACTTTTTTTGAATCAAAAAGCTAAAATAAAAATGAAAAAACAGACCATTCAAACTGCCAGCCTGATAGGGCTACCATTGCTTTTTAATGCTATTTTTTGGGAAGAAGATTTTGGTATTAATCTATTTATATTCAGCAATTTAGTGATGTTTGTCTTGGCTTTCTTTTTGTTTCCTGAAAGTATTCGTAAACGTAATGTGCAAGTAGCTGTCGTGCTTACTTTGGTGTCGGGCTTGATGGTGCTTGTGCATAATTCGGTGGTGAGTAAGTTGGGGCATTTGGCATCGTTTTTTTTGATGATTGGTTTGATGCAAGAAAATCGCTCAAAGACACTTTTTGAAGCGGCTTTGCAATATATTGTCAATTTTTTTACGACATTTATCGAAGCTCCAAGATTACTACAACGAGCGTCGGAGTCGGCATTTGGTGAAAATAAGTTTGCCAAATTTATTAGCCGAAATATATTTTTGACCATCATCCCGATGTTGGTTTTTGGCGTGTTTTTCTTGATATTCTTCAATGCTAATCCTGTTTTTAATGAGTTGGTCAATAATTCTTGGAAATATGTAATTAGTCTTTTCAATCTCACTTTCGATGAAGCCTCTTTGGGTCGAGTTGTGTTTTTTCTATTTGCAACTTACCTGACTTTTAGCATAATATTTGATTGGGGTGTGGCGAAAAACCTTCTAAAACTATTTCCTCAAAATGAATATATTACGCCATCGGAGGAGGTTGCGGAAAGAGATGTAAATTTTCAACGCAACGAATACAAAATTGCATTAATGCTCATTGGTTCGGTGAATGTCTTGTTGCTGATTATTAATGTGATAGATATTAATTTTCTTTGGTTAAGCTTCGATTATTCGCAAGCGGGAAATCTTTCAAAATTGGTTCATGAAGGCACAGGAACACTTATTTTGAGTATCTTTTTGTCGATAGCCATTCTGCTTTATTATTTCCGCAAAGACCTTAATTTCTATCAAAATAATAAATTATTGAAATCTTTAGCCTACACTTGGATTGTGCAAAATGTGATTTTGATAATATCAGTCAGCCTACGAAACTACTATTATATTGATTTTTATGGACTGACGCATTTACGCATTGGGGTTGGTGTTTTCTTACTAATCACTTTGATTGGATTATGCACTTTATGGCTAAAAATTAAGGATTTTAAGTCGTTTTTCTATATGTTTCGTGTAAATACTTGGGCTTTGTATGCAGTATTTATGGGACTGACATTGGTAAATTGGGATGTACTGATTGCTCGTTATAACCTTTCGCATACATTCAAAAACGGCGTTGATTATAATTATTTACTAACGCTTTCCGATAAAACCCTGCCAATTATCTATGAAAATCGTGCTAAACTTCCAAATGAGGGAAATCAAGATTGGCTAATAGCAAGAATTGAACGATATTTTAAACGCCAAGAAGGATATACTTGGTGTTCATGGAATTTTGCAGATGAGGCAGCTGTTGAAAAGCTAAAGACTCAGATTGCTGCAAGCCCGCTTGTGCCAGTTGTTTCACCAAAAACTAACTAAAAAAATGGAAGAAGAACGCTGGATTAGGATGCTTCGAGGTTTGAATGTTTTGCCATTAGTTGTTTGTTTTCTTATCGGAATTCTGCTTATAGGAGTGGGAAAAGGCAGAGAATTATTACTTTTTCTAATACCTTTATTTTGTATAATTTCTTATTTTTTGGTTTATTCTATTGATTTAGAAGAGTCAAAAAGTATGAAAACAGCTTGTGTTTTTGCTATCAATCTAATCTCGACGACCTTTTGGTTGGTAGTATTTTCAGTACTTTCTGCTGAAATGTTAAAAACGATTGATATAGTGCCGATTTTGTTGAGTATTTTCATTATCAGTTATCCACTTTGTATGCTTTATTATAATTTCAGATTGTTTATGAATGAAATTTCAAAACCATCATGGTACGCTGATGACGCTGACGGTTCGCCGCTGCGATGTTCCACCGCAGATTGTTACGGATTTTTGTTCATAAAATTTATTACAAATCTGTACCACAAATACTATCTTATGTTTTCGTTCAAATTGAAACCGTTTATTATTTTTTTACTGCTGTTTTTGGTAGAAGTAGGCATTGCACTTTGGGTCGATGATGCCATTGTTCGTCCCTTTTTTGGAGATTTCTTAGCGGTAATTGCCTTGTTCTTTCTCCTAAAAACTTTTCTAAACTCGTCTGATTTAAACTTAGCTCTTTTATCGGTTGGTTTTGCATATTTTCTTGAATTCTTACAATACTGCCGTATTCTAAATCATTTGCCTTTCAAACCCAGTAAATATTTGGTCATTATCATCGGTAACACTTTTGATTGGCGAGATATTTTTGCTTACACGCTGGGTATTTTGGCTGTTTTTCTTTTCGATAAAGAAACCTTGGGTTTGAGCGAGAATAAGGTCTGACGGCAAGTCTGACCAAATAAAATAAATATCAAGAGCATGAATTTCGTACATAAAAACTCAATTGTCCGTGAAATTTGGGGCAATGCCGATACCATTTTGTTTATTTTTGGTGGGGCAGCGGCCGAATTTTCATTAAATAAAGCCGTCGATTGGCTCTATTTTACTGGCAAACTTCCCGCCGACCCACTCGGTAGATTATTTTCAACGGTGGTTTATGCCCAACAAATCATTTTTTCGGATGAACGAACAGCTCTTGCGGCTATTGATAAAATCACGGCAATTCATCAGTCAGTTGAGCAGAGTAGGGGCATGAAGATTCCCGATTGGGCGTACCGAGATGTACTTTTTATGCTCATTCATTATTCAATTTCGGCTTTTGAATTGCTCGAAAGAAAGCTGACTGATGCCGAGAAAGAAGAAATATTCGATGTTTTTAATAGGGTAGGGGAGCGAATGGGGTTAGAAAATTTACCGAAAAATCACACTGATTGGTTGGTAGTTCGTGAACAACATTTGCAAGAGAACTTGCTCAAAAGTGCCTTTACCGATGATTTATACAAGCAATACCGTAAGCATTTGGGCGTGTTTCGATATTTGATTTTGTGGGAAGGGCAAAAACTTGTCGTGCCACTTCGGGCAAGAAATTTACTGTCAATGTCTCGTTTTTCTGTTTTGAAGCCTTTTCTGCTACTTTATAAATTCACACAAAAAATTAAATTTGATAAATTCCTAAAACAAGCACTTTTACCGCCTGATTATGCTCAGCAGATTATGGCTTTGGATAGAATGGCTATTGATTAAGCATTAATAGATTTTCAGGTTGTTAGGGTTTAGTTTCTAAAAGTTCCTTGATATTCGAGGGACTTTTTTGCCGTTTTTTTTAAAGATACTTTTGAATTGTAATATATTACATCCTTAATTCTACATTCTTCATTCCACATTAGTACCTAAACCCAAACATTTTTCGTATTTTTGTAGGATAAATCAAAAAAATACGCTCGAATGAATGCTGGACAAGCTTATTGCTCTTTTTGTGGCAGACGTAAAAACGAAGTTGAATTATTAATATCTGGGTCAGAAGCGAATATCTGTAATTTTTGTGTCGAACAAGGTTTTCAATTAGTACAACAAGAATTAAACGGAGGAGTGACTCCACCTAAAAAAGAAAAGAAAAAGAAATCAGAATTACCAAAATTTGATTTAAGACCGCCAGTTGAACTCAAAAACCACCTTGACCAATTTATTATCGGACAAGATGAAGCCAAAAAAGTGTTGAGCGTGGCCGTATATAACCATTATAAACGCCTAACGCAACCTAAACGTGAAGATGATGTAATGATTGAGAAATCGAATATCATCATGGTTGGCGAAACAGGTACTGGTAAAACTTATTTAGCTCGCACGATTGCAAAAGTGCTTCAAGTACCATTTGCCATAGCCGATGCAACTGTTTTGACCGAAGCGGGTTATGTAGGCGAAGACGTAGAAAGTATCCTGAGCCGTTTGCTCCAAGCAGCCGATTTCAATGTAGAATTGGCCGAGCGTGGCATTGTTTATATTGATGAAATTGACAAAATTGCTCGCAAAGGCGATAATCCATCTATCACTCGTGATGTGAGCGGCGAAGGCGTGCAGCAAGGACTTTTGAAATTATTGGAAGGCTCAATTGTGAGTGTGCCACCACAAGGCGGACGCAAGCATCCAGAGCAAAAATTGATTCAGATAAATACCGAAAATATCCTTTTTATTTGTGGAGGAGCATTTGATGGTATCGACCGTCATATCGGAAAACGTATGAATACTCGTCCGATTGGTTTCTCAAACACGGGTAAAAGTATTGACCTTGCCAGCGATACAAGTTTATTGCGTTTCGTGACTCAGCAAGACCTTAAATCATTCGGTTTGATTCCAGAGTTGATTGGTCGTCTGCCTTTATTGACGTACCTCAATCCGCTCGACCGTTCGGCACTTCGTAGAATCTTGACTGAACCTAAAAATGCGTTGGTCAAACAATACAAAAAACTTTTTGCGATGGAAGATGTTAAACTCGAATTTTCGGATGAAGTTTTGGAGTATATCGTTGACCAAGCTATGGAGTTTAAACTCGGGGCAAGGGGTTTACGCTCGGTTTGTGAAGCAATCATGACCGATATTATGTACGAAATCCCGTCGGATAAATCAATCAAAAACTTTACGATTACGCTTGATTACGCACAAAATATGTTTGAACGTTCGGCGTTCTATCAGTTGAAAGTAGCAGCTTAGTTAAAGTTGAGAAAGAATATTTTATTGCCGTCTGCTTTAGCTGACGGATAAAAGAATCAAGTAACCGATAGACTTTAGTCAAATCGTAGTCGTGATTTAGACTAAAGCCAATCTTGTTTTAATCATTAATGACCGTCAGCTAAAGCAGACGGCAATGAAAAATAATTCTATTAAAGTCTCATTTTGTTGTCAAAATGAGACTTTTTTTATAGCTTTCACTATAAAATCTACAATCAATATGAATGTTGTTTTCTTGCACGGTTTTGGCGAAGATGCCACCATTTGGACCGACTTTCTGAAAGTTTTACCCCAAAAGCATACTTATTTTTGCCCTGATTATGCCTCACTAACCCATATCGAAAGTATTGATGGCTACGCTGATTGGTTAAAAGCATACACAAATGAAAAGGCTATTACTGAATCTGTAATCATAGGACATTCGATGGGTGGTTATATCGCATTGGCTTATGCTGAAAAGTTTGCAGATGAAGTTTTGGGCTTGGGGCTTTTCCATTCATCGGCTTATGCAGACAACGAAGAGCGAAAAGAAATTCGACTCAAAACCGCCCGTGTGATTGACCAGCAAGGTACGGCTAAGTTTATCAAAGGTTTTTACCCAAATATGTTTACCGAAGAGTTTAAGGGAAAAAATGCTGATTTTATTGAAAAACAAATCGAACGCTATGCCTATTTTCCAAAAGAAGCATTGATGAATGCCCAAATTGCGATGCGTGGGCGGCAAGATAAAACTTCAGTTTTAAAAGAAGCTGATTATCCAATTATGATTCTGGCAGGTGAAAAAGATACTTTTGTGCCGAAAGAAGCAGCATTGGAACAAATTACATTATTAAAGAATGACCAAAGTGTAGTTTTAGAAGGAGTTGCTCATGCAGGGATGTTTGAAAACCCAGCCGAAAGTGCTAAAGTTGTGACAGCATTTTTGTCGAAAATTTAAAATGTATAAAAGCACAAAAGCCAACATTTCTGCTGGCTTTTGTTGCATATATCTTAGGGCTGGGGGTTACTTCCAGCCATCATCCGAAGGCTTTGGTTTTGGGGCAGGTTTTTTTGCTGCTGCGTTTCCTTTGGCTGGTGCAACTGATGATGCCGTAGAAAAACCACCACCACTTGGACTTGATGAAGCAACTGCCACATTTTTCTCAACTCTCGAATACACACGGCTTACGATTTTCCATTCGCCATTGATTTTCAAGAGATTCAAGAAATCAACGAATTTAAAAGTTGGTAACTCTTCTTCAGTTACGGCTGTTGCGGCTGTGCCAGCATAGCTATAACTTACGATTTTGCTTGTCCATTTTGCTCCACCCGCAGGCACAGCCGCAATGAATTTTTTCACGGGCATTTCCGAAACTTTCCCTTCTTTACTCAGATTGCGTAAGTTGGCGTAAGCAAAAAATGCACGATTTAAGCGAGCTGTGTCGCCCACGGCACCACCATCCAGGTAATTACTGAGGGTTTCTTTAATCGCTTCATCTTCCGATTGTGCGAAAGTGCTTATCGAAATGCCTAAAAAGGCTACAAGTGCAAATAATGATTGGTTGAATTTCATCGGTATAGATATGTTTGTAATCCTGTGGTAAATTAACGAAAATATTTTTTGACTATTGCTATTATCTAATTTGTAAATTTTATAGTAGCACAGGTTTTGTTTTTAAATGCTTGAAAACCAGTGGCCTGTATGTTTTATTTGGCTGCATATTCCTTTATTACAGCACTAATATTGGCTTCTGAATTGCCCTGTTTTACTCTATTGTCAGCCAAAATTTGTATCACTCTTTGGTCTAAAAGTGAAAAACTATTAAAATCATAATTATTACTACTCATTACTGCCACCATTATTGATTTGGTGTTTTCGGTATGTCCGATGCCCAATGCGTGCGTGAGTTCGTGGCGTAAAACCCCATTTTGTATCGTAGTTGGAGCAGAGGGCGATAGCCATACAATTGCCTTCGTGATGGCATCACTTGTCCACTGCGTAAAAGTTGTTCCTTGAACCGAACTATTAGTTATTTTATAACTGGCATATTTATTATTGTGGGTAGTGGCATCAACTCGATTTATGATAATATCGGCTTCGGCGGCGGCCTCAGTTCTTATCATTTTATTATATTTATTTAAGGCGTTCATATCTGCCATAATTTTATCTAAAGCACTTATCAAAGCAGTTGTTCGGCCGCCGTCCCAATAAATTTTTATTTGAGTTTTGCTCGGAAGCCATTTTCTAATAGTCATTGCCGCAGTGCCTGCCGAATTTTTGAGTGTAAGACGCACAAAAGTATCATAAATTTCTTGGCTACTCGGTTTTAAAGTTGTTGTGGTGGAAGTGGATGTATTTGTCGAATTGGTAGTTGTATTACTAATTGGTGTAATATTCTCTTTTGAGGTTTGGCAAGCAATCGTAAGAAAAATTAATGAAATGGCTGTTAGGGTAATAATAATTTTCATTTTTGGTATATTTTATTTCAACTTCTCAATAGAACCTTAATAGTACTTTGTGTGAAAATTATACTAAAAATAGAGCAAATTTCGTACCATCAGAATCCGAAAAAACTTTTATTTTAGACTAACAGCAGCCATTGGATATAATTATCTAACGAAAAAAAAAATAATTTGTTACTTTCAGCATAAAATTCGTCAGAAGTGATGTAAATGTAATAATTGGTAGCTTTTACACCGAAAAGTAAATAAATTCATAAAAATAATGATTTTTTCCTTGAGGAAACTAAGTTTTTAATACATTTGCAATAGTTAAATTTTATTTACTCCAAAACCAAAAATTACACAAAATGGGATTAATGTCATTTTTTAAAGGTGTGGGCGAGAAACTTTTCGGAAGCAAAGAAGAAGCTGCACCAGTAGAACAAAAAGAAGAATTGAAAGCAAGTGCATTATTAGCACATGTTCAAAAACTTGGATTACCTTTCAATACCCTTACTGTTAAGATTGCTGGTGATACTGTAACCTTAGTTGGGGAAGTAGATAAGCAAGAAGATGCTGAGAAAATTGCTTTGGCAGTAGGAAATGTTGAAGGCGTACAGGTAGTTGATAACCAGTTGGTTGTAGCGACTCCAGAGCCAGAAGCAAAATATCATACTGTTGAAAAAGGCGATACTTTATCAAAAATTGCTAAAGAATATTACGGTGATATGATGAAATATCCTGTAATTTTTGAAGCAAACAAGCCAATGCTTTCACACCCAGATAAAATCTATCCAGGTCAAGTATTAAGAATTCCTGCTCTTTAATTTGTATAAGAGAAGTTATAGAAAAGCCTTTCCTGTAAATGGAAGGGCTTTTTGTGTTAATATCTGTAACCTAATTCTATTTTTCAATCACTATCTTTTTAATGATGGTTTTATCATCAAAAAAACTTTTTATTAGGTAAATGCCTGATGAATAGTGGTCTATGTTAAAAATTTCCTCCTGTTTTCCTATTCCTTTTAGTTTTCGTTCTTGGATTATTCTCCCATTAATATCTGTAATACTGATGCCTGCATTTTTAGATGTTGTCTTGAAAAACTCAACCACAAACTGCTCACTTGTTGGATTTGGGAAAATGTTTACTATATTTTCGACAGGCTTTTCAGCTGCTAAAGGCTCTAAAATTGTTATTTTAGCACTGCCATTTATGAAACCCAAACCACATGAGTTTTTGATTTCTTTTAGTGTGTAAGTGGTTGATTTAGAGGGTTTTACTTTGATAATAAATGGTGTTTGATTAGCAATAAATGAACGACCATCCGATAGTTTTAGTTCGGCAGGAAGTTCACCTGTCAGATTTACTTTCAGTAGAGTGCTATCTCCATTTAATAAGCTTGCATCGCCGCTGATGGTGGCGGTTGCGAGTGGAATAATGGTTACATTAATTTTAGCTTTTTTGCTTTCACAGCCATAGCTATTACTTTGGCTAACGAAGTAGCTTAATATTCCAACATTACCAGTCGGTGGAGTGATATTCAGAAATGGTTTTATATCAAGTTCGCCTGTGTACCATTTTAGATTTGTACCTATGGCAGTGAGAGCAGCAGTTGCACTGTTTTGACAAAAAGTATAGTTCTCAACAACAACAGGAGGTTGTGGAGGGGGGATAATACTTAAAGGCCCTAAAACTGAACTAAAATAGTTGGTGTTTTTGGCGGCCACTTTTATTCTGTATCCACTTCCAGTCTGAAAATTCATAGGGATTTGTGCCGAAAGCGTAAACAAAGAAACTTGGGTTGGTAAATCAGTATAATTATTGCCAGTTGGGTCAGAAATTTGAATAACTAATTGGCTATTGCTGGATAATTTACCAATTATTGAAATTGAAAGTCTAATATTTTGCCCCTGACAAATTGTACTGGTAGATAGTGCTTCGGCTTGAATTTGTGGCTGAATAACATTGATAGTCGCTGAACCACTAATGCTGCCAGTTCCGCACATATTTTTTACTGAAATAATTGAGTAGCTTGTGCTTTCAGTAGGTGATTTGGAAATTACATAAGAGTTTTGTAGAAAATTCTCAACCAAAGTCCCATCTGAAAGTTGAAAAGACCATGCTCCACTTCCGTCTAAATTTACAACTAAGTTGGTACTTTCACCAGCGTTAATGTTGGCGTTTGTGCTTGAAATAGTAGCACTTGGATAGGTTCTTACGGCAAAATGCTCACTGATAGGGCTGATAGTTTCGGGGCGTGTTGCTGTTAAGCGAATACGGTAGTTGTCTCCTTCGGGTAGCGTGAATGGTAGTTTTATCGCTATTTTGTCACCAATAAACTTTGATTCAATTCGTTGAAAATTCTTACCGTTTTTGTCCGAAATATCAACAAATAATTGATTGTTGTTCTCAAACATTCCTTCCAGATTAAACTTAATTTTTACCGAATCTCCTACACAATAAACTTTCTTATCAAGCTCGTCAACACTCAAAAAATTAGAATTTCTCGAAACAATTTGGTATTCGGCCAGCGGTGAAAAGCGAATAGCAAACGAAGCCTGCATTTTTTGGTATTGCTGTTCGGTGAAGACATTACCACAACGCTGCTGATACGACATAATATTATCAATGGGCGGACTGAAAGTATTACCGTGAGCATCTTGCAGATTTGAAGGTGTTTTTTCATCGCAATTAAAGGCATAAATGAGCGGCAGGCGTTCAAATGGGTCGGCTTGGGTGTCGCAGAGTTGGTCGCCAGTTGATACGCAGTTAGAGCCTGCTCCACGAGTGACGAGTTCTCTTTTGCTTATATCGGCATGATTGCTATCTTGGAAAGTGTGTAAAAGCCCAAAATAATGCCCGATTTCGTGGAGAAATGTCTTATTTTTTAGATTATTGAAATCGTCTTCGGTTCGCTCAAAATAAGAATAAAAAATACGATTGGTGCTTGCCGCATAGCTTGGCAAGGCGGCATATCCACTCAAAATCGTGAGATTTTGAAGCGTAATATATTTTACAAAATAGATATTAATGGCATCCGAAACATCGTTTGCCTGACGAAGAGCTGCTTCATCGACAATCTTGAAATCGGCGTATTGGTCGCTTTTTATCTGAAATACTTTATCGTTGTAGAGATAAAGTTGAATATTGATATTTTGCAGATACAGATTGGCGTTAGTGATGATAGCTCTTACATCCGATTCGTTCAAAAAACTACTGGCATTTGTACCCGAAACTACGTTTGCTTTTACGGCTACACGATAATTGTTAATTGCTCGTGCATTTTTTTGCTGCTTGAACTGCTGAAATAACTCAAGTAATTCTTGTTTCTGTTGGTTGTTTGGGGAAGGTGTACCGCACTGAAACTGAGCAAAAAGAATTTTGCCTTGCCCCAGCAGAAGCAATAGAAGTATTAAAATTTTTACTTTTTTCATTTATTATAAGGGACTCGCTCAATTTTCCATCGTGACAGCAGCGATGCATTTTTTACAGCAAAAATTTTGCCGAAGGAATATTTGGGACTGTATTTTTATATAAAGATAACAAATTGATGGGCTTGGGAAGAAATGTTCGTCAGAATTTGAGTTAATTTCTCAAGGCTTTTATTGAATGGTCAATAAAAAAACTTCATGCCAAAATCTTATAACGGAATCGTAATTTTTACCTCCGTACCTTCGAGAAGGTCTTGATAAACAATGAAATCGTGCTTTGTTGAGGAGTTGGATAGAAGTTTTAACCGTTCTTCGGTAGCCAAAGTAGAGAAGGAATCGAACTGCCGTATTCGCTTTGCGTTTATTTCTTGAGCTTTTACTCGGCCGATTCCGTTGTCGGTTACGGTACAGATAATGTTTTCTTCGGTAGTGTCTAATTCAAAATGTATTTCAATTGATTTTTCGCCGTTTTTGTGCAGTAAACCGTGCCGAATGGCATTTTCGACAAATGGCTGAATCAATAAGGGTGGAATTTGATGATAATCTTCGTCAATCGTATCGCCAAGCGTGATAGCATAACTGAAACCTTCTGAAAAACGCATCTTTTCGAGGTCGAGGTATTTGGTCAAAATTTCGATTTCGGTAGCAATTGGAATGCTTTTTTTGCTCGAAACCTCTAAAACTTGGCGTGTAAGATGAGTGAAATTGCTCAGTTGGTCGCTGGCGGTAGATTTATCGCCAAATAAAAACTGTTCTTGAATACCATTGAGCGTATTGTACATAAAATGCTGATTCATTTGCGATTTGATAGCCGTAAGCAAATGCACTTGTAGGTTCTTTTCGAGTGTTAATTTCTCGGCTTGCAGTTCGGCTTCCCGCTTGACACGTCTGATGTTTTGACTAATGAAAAAATAGGCCACGAGTGCAATTAACCCAAGAATTAAACTCCAAAACCAAAACGTTTTCCAGAAGGGTTGATTGATGCTAAACTTAAACGAAACTATTTTGCTTTCAAGCCCATCGGTATCGACGGCTTTTATTTGCACTTGGTAGTTATCGGGCGAAAGTTCGGGTAAACTTAGTGTATGTGCATTGGCGGGTAAGAGTTCCCAGTTTTTATTATTGATTTTATAATAGGTTTTTATTTCGCCGATATTTCGGTACGATAAAACTGAAAAATGAATGTCAATATTATTTTGATTGTAGTCAAGCGTTTGATTATCAGTTAATTGTATTTGTTTTTTGTTACTTTCAAAATCGTTGATGATGATTTTGGGCGGAAAAATACTTTTACTGGCTTGGTTAGTCGGAAAGCTAACTAAACCCGATAGTGTTGCCACATAGACGGTGTCTTTCACGAAAGCCAAGTCTTTGAGGTCGGCTTCGGGTAGGCCGTCGGCTTTCGTAAAGGTCTTTATTTGTTGGGTGGAAAAATCGTAGGTTTGTACTGCTCGTTCGGTGAGCCACCAAAGCTGATTATTATAGTATTTGATTTTATAGATGCCATCATCTTCGAGTCCAGATTCTTTGTTGAGGTGTTTTACTACCCGATTGTTTTCAATAAAATAAATGCCTTTGGTGCTGGTAGCGGCAAAAATCGTACTTTTTGAGCCTTCTCGTATGGCCAATTCTAAGGCTGAAATCGTTTCGTTTTGGGCTTTGATTTCGGATTGCTGCTTGGCCGAATCTAACCGCCAAAGCCCGTTTGAAGTAGCAAGAAAGATGGCTTTAGTGGAAGTATCAATCACGGCTGAACGAAATCTAACCGCTCCGACACTAAACTGCTCAACTTTATGTGCAGGATTCCAATCGTAAGTTCCTGTAAAGCCCGTTGCAGCTACCAAAACTTTGTTGTTATCATACGTTTTAATGTCTTTTATTGCATATTTCCCGACTGGAGTTACTTTTTTGGTCTTAATGTCAATCTGATAAAACATATCAGAGCTAAACAATATTCTCTTTTGTTTACTATCGTAATGTAGCGAAAACACTTCATCGTTGGTGCGGCCATTGTGCAGGTTTTGCTTGCTTAGTGTTTTTAGATTCAGTTGGTAAACTTCGTTTTTGGTAGTACCAAATACGATACTATTTTCTTCACCGATGGCTCGAAGCTTAGAAAAGCTAAGTTGGGGAGCAATTACTTTCATGCTCAACGATGGGACAAACAAAATGCCTGAATTGATGGTAGAAATCCAGAAGTTTCCTTCGTTGTCTTTGATAGTAGCCGTAATATTTTTGTCAGTAATGTTGGGGAAATATTGTTTTTTTAGGCTTTGTGTATCCACCAAATAAAAACCAGAAGAAGTATAAACTCCTAAATATTGCTGGTCGATTAAACTCATGTTTTGAACGAGACTTGCCCCGACAAGCGAAATTTTACCCGTTATTTGTCCATTTTTAAGCACAAAAATGTGCGTTGCGTTGAGTTTTGGTATAAAATAGATTTTCTTATTGTAAACCGCATGATAAAAAGCATTTGCCTGTTTGGGTATCGAAAATTCGATTTGTTTACCATCAGACGAAGTACCAATTATTTTGTTTAAAAGCTCTGAATATCTATAACAATATTGTTTGTCGGTACTGGCATGTGGCGATGGTGATTCTTGAAAAACGGTTCGAGTAATTTTTTGGAGTTTTATATCAAAGATTCTTACGCTACGATTTCCCAATGATAATAGGTAGCGACCTTCCAGGATACGTCCTTGATAAAAATTGCCGATTGGCTTGAGCTGATGACAGAAGTTAAGGCTGTCGGCTTCGGTATAGAAAAATTGCCCCGAGAAATTCTGACACCAGATTCGGCCATTACCGTCTTCTATCAAATTACTGAGCGATTTTCCATCTTGTTTTTTGCTCGAAAAAAGCTTGAACTCGCTGCCATCGTAGCGATAAAGACCTTTGTCGGTGCCAAACCACATAAAACCACGTTTATCTTGCAATAAATCATAGACGGTATTGGTGGGCATTCCGTGGGCTTTATCGAGTGATCGATAACTAAAATCTTGACTAAAACTGACTTGAAAAAAGAATAAAAAAAAGGGTGTGAGTAATTGGCGAATACTCAGATACCAATTATCTAACTCTTTACAAAATGAAGCAGAGAGCTTTGGTTTTTGGAGGTAAAGTTTCGATATGGATGAAAGAGTAAACATTTTTTATAACAGCATGATGTGGGCTTTAGCTTAAAGGAATCTTGATGGTCACTTTTGTGCCTGTCGAATTTCCGTTAGTATCTTTTAAATCTTCGTAATATACAAAGTCGTTGGTGTTGAATTGGTTGCTGAGTAATCGGAGACGTTCTTCGGTGGCGGCAGTCGAAAACGACTCGTGTTGTTGGATGCGTTTACTCTTGATTGCGGCCGATTTTTCACGCCCAATACCATTGTCTTCAACGGTGCAAATGATATTCTCTTCGGAAGCATCTAAATCGAAATTGATGTAGATTTTTTTGTCTCCTTGCTTGTGCATGAGGCCGTGCTTGATTGAATTTTCAACAAATGGCTGAATCAGCATCGGTGGAATTTGATGATAGTCTTCGTCGATATTTTTGCCTTGTGAAATCTCGTATTGGAAACCATCGGCAAAGCGAATTTTTTCGAGTTCGAGGTATTTTGTCAGAATCTCTTTTTCGGTTTCGAGCGAAATGCGTTTTTTGCCAGAAATGGTCAGGATTTGGCGAGTTAAATACGTAAAATTGCCCATCTGCTCATTCGCCAAGTTTTTATCACCAAACATAAATTGCTCTTGAATGCTATTGAGAGCATTGAACATAAAATGCGGGTTCATCTGGCTTTTTAAGGCTTTTAGTTCGCTTTCGGTAGCTTTTTGTTCGATTTCGATACGTCGTTTGGCTTCTTCGAGTTGGTTTTGTAAAATTTCATTCTCTTTCTTAGCCCTAAATCTTGTAAACGAAAAATAGCTGATAGAAGCCAAGGCCAAAATACTTGCCAAGATACCGTAGATAAGGGTAGTTTTTCGTTTTGATTCAAGTTCAGAGATTTGTGTTTGCTGTGCAAGGGTTTTTATTTGTGCTTCTTTTTTCTCGGTTTCGTACTTGGTGTTTAGCTCTTGAATAGATTTGTTTTTTTCAATACTAAAAAGGCTATCTTTTAGCTGCGTATATTTTTGCAGATAAAGATATGCATTTCGGAAATCGTTTATCTTTGAGTAATTTTTTTGTAACTCAAAGTAAATATCGCTCATACCTTCGTTATCTTGGTTGGCGATGCTAATGGATTTTGCTTCGTTGAGGTATTTAAGACTTTGTACGGGTTGCCCCAAAATAGCATATACTTTGCCTAAATTTTTGAGATTTTTCCCTCGCACAAAATCTACATGGTTTTTTTCGATTTCGGTTTTGGCTTGTTCAAACAGAATCCGTGCTTTTTCGTATTGATTTAATTCAAAATAAGATTTTCCTAAATTATCAAGCGTTAGAGCAATTCCAAAACCAATATTTAGCTTTTTACAGATACCCAACACACTTTCATAAATTGGGATTGTTTTGGCAAATTGCTTGAGATTTGTATAAGAATTAGCCAAATTTGTAAGAATAGCCGCCCGATTTTGAGAAAGAGTGTCGCCTCGCTGAATCAGAAGCTGGTCGGCTTCGGTCAATAATTGAATGGCTTTATCATCATGAAATGTATGTGAAAAAACATTCGCCAAATTACTTTTTCCGATGATTATATTGGGGTAATCTTTGGTTTGCTCGGCTAATTTTAGAGCCTGTAAGTAGTAGCTGATGGCTTTATCATTTAAAGCTCGATTGAAATAATAATTACCGATACAGTTGAGCGACCTAATTTTGCCGAGTCGATAGTTTAGTTTATTGGCAATTTGATTTGCTTCGGTGGCCATTTTTAGCACAAGCGTATCGGCTCTGAATGTGGCAGCTACACAGGCATCAATCAATAGCTCGGTACGGATGGTATCTTTTTGTGGATGATTTTTTAAGTCTTTCAGTAGGTTTTCGTAAGTTTTTTGTCCGAAAGATTCAAACGAAAAGCAGAAGATTAGAAAAATAATTAGGTGCTTCATAGTTTATAGGTCAGGTCATTATTGTAGTTGTTTTTACTTCCGTTGTTAGTGTTCTCACTGATAATGGCAAGAATTATAGCATTAAAGCGGTCTTGTCTGTGGAGACACTGACAATGGCATTAGCAATGACAAAAATTCTGACATATGTGCCATTGTTCGTATTTTCAAATTAACAACAATGGTATAATTTCATACCTTCACTCCCGCAATAAATTCATCAAATTCTTTCACTTTTTCACGGGCAATTGGGGCCGAGAAGCCATTCGCAAATTCTATCATGGCTCCATCTTTTTTATTGTATTTCATAATCTGATGCGTGTTTATCAGATAAGAGCGGTGTATTCTGTAAAAGCGAGTATCATTTGCCAGCAGCTCATCAAATTCTTTGATTTTTTTGCTTACGAGGATTTTTCCTGTATTCGTAATCACATTGGTGTACGAACCATCGGCTTCAAAGAAATAGATGTCTTCGAGTTGGACGAACACTAAGCTATCGGCCATCGGGAGAGCAATTTTTTGGAGTTTATTGACACTCAAGTTTTCCTTCAAGACATTCACCCGTTGAATGATTTGGTTTTGACCCACCATTTTGACTGCCTTTTCGGCGGCGGCTAACACTTTTGAAATACTGATTGGTTTCAGAATATAATCAACGGCCGAAACCTCGAAGGCTTGCAGGGCAAAATCAGAATAAGCCGTACAGAAAATTGTCTCGAACGTAGGCTGATTGAAGTAATCAAAGAGCATAAAGCCATTTTCTTCGGGCATTTCGATGTCCAAAAAAACAAGGTCAATCGTGTGTTTATTGATAAGTTTTACAGCCGATTTTACATCAGAAGCTTCATCAATTATATGAATCATCGAACAGTGTTCGGTAATTATCTGGCGAAGCAATGAGCGTGCCGCAGGTTCGTCATCTACGATGATGGCGTTGAGAGTCATAAGTATAAACTAAAAATGAGAGGTTAAATATATCACTTAGTTTTTAGAAATAACTAAATAAAGTGTGGATAGTTTGAAATCCTTCGTGAAACAAAACCTACGATTCATGATTTACAGGCTACATTTCATGGAGTTGTAATAAATACGTACAAGCAAGCAATGTAGTTTTGAGACATCAAAATAAAAAACTCAAAACATCATTATTATCATGAAAAACATATTTTTTGCAATCGCCCTTGTCTTCATCGGATTAACGACGCCAGCTACTCAAGTAAAAGCTCAAAGCACTTTTCAGAAAGAGCAGCCACAAACTTTTTTTATCAGAGCCAGCCAACCAAATGCCAAACAATCAGTGGCCAAGGTTTTATCTTCCATGTTTGGAATGAACTTCGGAGCAACCATGAAACAGCTTAATCAAGGTGGAGTTGTTGTTTTGTCTCTAAAAAAAGGTGAAACAAAAGAAGAAGCAGCCTCCATCAAATCGGCACTCGAAGCAGCAGGTGCTGAGGTTGAGGTGAAGTAAATTATCCATTAAAATAATAGTTACAATCTTACTAAAATGAAAAAAGTACTATTTGCCTTTTTGATGATAATTGCTTCATTATCAGGTTTTTCTCAGTCATTCTCAGTCGATAATAAGAGTTTGTCAGTGCCACGTTATGCCAACCAAGCTGCTATTAATACTGCAAATCCTACACCGACTGCTGGTAGGTTGGTGTATGACAACTCGCTTAATCAATACGCTTACTATAATGGAAGTGCTTGGACAAACTTTCCTACTTCTTCGAGTCCAGCTTCTAACCTTTGGTCATTAAATCAAACAACAGGTCGAATTGAAGCTAATTCAGGAGCTCCGGCGGGTATTGAGGCCAACAGATTCACTTCAAACGGTGTAACTTCGGCAACTGCTCCATTGATTAATTCAATTGGTAATGCCAATACATTCGTGCGTTTTGGGCATCCGCAGGGCAATTACGCAATTATGCAAGAGTCCACAACTGGTTTTAGTGTAAACGGAACAAGTATCAATTGGCGATATTATGATAATGCTAACCCACAGGTCATTACTAATTTGTTTGGTTATACGGGTAGTACCAATACTTTCACCCACAATAGTTTTACAAAGTTAGGCGACGAAGCTACGACTACAACAGCAGGAGTTACGAAGTCTTCGCCTGCTATCAAAACATTGCTTCTTACTGGCTCTCTGACCCCTGGGAGCAGCCCAGAAACAAATGCCAGTTTGCTTACAACAGTACCTCATGGCTTAAATTATAGCAAAATTATCGAGACAAAAGTATTAGTCAATGGTGTAGGGATGAATGGTGGCTTTTTGGTTGAACCAAATTTTGTTGATAGCAGGGGAGTAGTTACTGGACTTCAATATACTACCTATAATGATGGAAACAATGTTTATATTATCAGAAATGGTACAAATAGTACTAATATAAGACCAGTGGCTGGGGCTACTACGGCAACGTATAGGATTCTTATTACTTATATCCCTTAAGAAAATCTGACATGAAAAAAATACTATTTTCAATCATTTTAATAGCTTTCTCTATATTAGGCTTTTCGCAAAGCGTAACTATCTTGCCAACCAGTACGCTTGGTGGTGGAAGTAGCCAATGGACAACTGTGGGTAACGATATTCATTACGGTGCTAATGGTATCGGTAAGGTTGGTATCGGAACATCAACCCCGTTTTATCCACTTGTGGTTAGAGGTACTACTGGTGCGAATGACACGCCTCTTTTTCAGATTGAGCGAGCGAATAATACTACTCCGTTTTTATCATTTGTGAAATTCGGTGGAACGAACTCCAATTCGCAACCTGTAACACCTGGGGAAATGGGGTTGATTGCATTCGGTGGCTCGATTAATAATAATTATGGTTGGGGTTATGGTGCAAGCATCAGAGCAGTGGCCAGAGGTATTTTTAGTGGTACAAACTATCCTGGGCAATTAGAGTTTTCCACCACTCCTGCAAGTAATCCTTCAGGACCGCAAATTCGTATGACCATCAACGAAGAGGGTAAAATAGGTATCAATAATAATACGCCTATTTCTCAATTAGATTTGCGTTATGATGGTTTATCTACGTACGGTGTTCATAATCCTATGCTAAATATCAAAGGGCCTGATAATACGGTTGTTCATACTCGCTATTCAAACTCAGCAACAACCAATTTTTCGATTTTGCAGGAAGTGACACCTAATCCTGCACTGAATAACTCAAGTATCAGATGGCGTTGGTACGACAATGCTGTTCCGAGTGTAGGTACAACCATGTTTCAGTGGGCAAACAACTCTTTCGATATTACGGGGGCTTTGAGTACAACAGGCAATGCCAGCTTTGGAGGTACTAATACCACTTTGGGAACGAGTAGTTTGAGAGGAAAAGTAACCATCGGAAGCACTATTGCTGCAAGTGCAGGTTTAGAGATTCAATCAAATAGTACACTTGTTGCTTCGCCTGATATTTACCTAAAATCAAACAATAACATTATCAGATATGGCAATGTAACTGGCAATGCGGGTATGATGCAATCGGTAATCAACTCGGCAACTCCAGGCAGTGCTTCGATGTCGTTTGTGCATTTAGATAACGCTACTCCTCCGACACAAACAGTAATGATGTCTTTGGATGGCGAAGGTGACATGACAACCTTTGGTTTTACAAAATTGGGTGGTTCGGCGGCCGATGTACCTGCTATCAAAACAAAAATCCTTACGGGTAATATTGCTCTCAATTCAAGTGGATTTACCACAGCCGCAGCACATGGGCTAACAGCAAGTAAGATAATTGATATAAAAGTTTTGGTAACGGGTTTATCGAATATCACTGTTTCAGAAAATTTTGTGGATAAGCGAACTACTGGTGCAATCGTTGGTTATGAATTTTCAACATTTTTTGATGGAACATCTGTCTATATCACGAGACACTCAACCAATGGGTTTAACATTGGCAATGGTGGTGGGCTGGTTTCTACCTATAAAATTTACATTACTTACATTCAGTGATGGTTATTTTATCGAAATAAAAAACTCTCGAAAGCCAAGTAACATTTGAGAAGGTTTTTTATAGAAAATTTTCAAAATGCTTTATGGAATCAAAGCAACAGTTCGTGTATGTAGAATGGTCTTTCGTGAAGTAAACAAAAATAAATAAGTGCTGCCATGTAGCTTTGTTTCATCAAAAAACAATAATATTACCATGAAAAAAATACTATTATCATTTGTTTTCATAGCATTTGCCATTTCGTGTTTCGCTCAATCATTCTCGGTTGATAACAAAGGACTTTCTGTACCGAAGTTTGCCGACCAAACAGCAATTAATGCAGCTATTTCGACCCCAACTACAGGAACATTGGTTTACAACAATGCTCTTAATCAGTATGCTTATTACAATGGTAGTGCGTGGACTAATTTTCCAGCAGCACCCAATAGTGGTAGTCAATGGCAAACAACAAACTATTACACCCCCAACGATATTCAGTTTAATGCAGGAAATGTGATTATAGGAAGTGTTGCAACGAATAGATTCTTACAAATCCAAAATCAAAGTAACCTTGCTACCAGTTTAGAATTACTTGCATTATCTACTACTAACCAGATGAGGTTTACTTCTATAAATCCATCGGCGAGTTTCAATCAAAAATTCGTTGGAGGTTCTACCGCAGCAACTTCAACGCTTTCATGGAATCACGTAGATTTGAATAACAATCAGGCCGAAACCCCATTGATGTCGGTACAAGGAAATGGAAACTTTACTGTTAATGGTTTCTCAAAATTTGGCGGCTCAACTTCGGCCTTTCCTGCCATGAAAACAATGATGCTAACTGGAACAACCGCAGCATCTGGACTCACAACAACAGTAGTGCATGGCTTAACGGCATCTAAAATTATTGGTTTTCAAGTAATAGTTGCAGGTGGAGTATCAAGTGATATTTATGTGCCAAGTAATCATCCTGACCCAGGTATGACTTTCTTTAGTGCTTATGATGCAGGCTCTTTCTATATCACAAGAAGTAGCTCAAATGGCTCGCAGTTAATATCTAAACCCTACAAGATTCTGATTACTTACACGAATTAATCTTTATAGTCATGGAAGCTAATATAAAACTCGAAAATACGCTTGTACATGTAGGCGGACGCAAGAAATTACCAACCCGAAATATCATCAACATGGATGCCGATGAAAACTATACCATTATAACCATGAATACGGGACAGAAGATAATTGTGGCTACAACCTTGAAGAAAATTGAAGCCAAAGTAACCGATTTCAAAAATTTCGTTAGGGTCAATAAATCAACGATTTTGAATACAGACTATGCCCGTTTGCACGAAAACACGTTTATTCTTCCTGACAAAAGAGTAGTTGAGTTTTCGAGAAGAAAATGGAAAAAGTTTCAGATAGAAAATTACTAATTATCAAATTTAAACATTTATGAAAAAGGTTTTAATTAGCCTATTGTTTTTGAGTGCATCGTTTGCAAATGCCCAAAATGTTGTTGAATTAACAGAAGATAAACCTTCGGCCAACAACGGAATAGAATATACCTACACGATTCGTAATGAGCGTACGGAAGATACATATTCTCGCTATGAAGTAAGCGTGATGGCACAAAATAAAAGCGGGTGCATGCTGATATATTTCAAAAAAGCAGGAGACGAACTCAATAGTATTTTTGAAGGAGACCCATCGGCAATCGCACGTTTTGAGTGTATGAATGCCACTGGAAAGCGTCTTACATCGAAAGGAGCAAATGTAAAAGCAAAACCTTTCAAAGTACCTTATATTCAAAATGGTACAACCATTCAGGTAGAAGGTGGTTTTTTGTTAAAAAATGGCTCAACTGTATCAACTGACCTTATCGTGATTGTACCAAAGGGTGAACGACCTAAATTTAAGGTTCGTACACAACAATTTGCCGAACTGACAGATTGATCTTATAGCTCAAACTCTTGAAGAAGGGTAGTAGGAGTGTTTCCTACTACCTTTTTTGCTTTAAAGCAAAGTCTTATACTTTTCTCTAAAGATCTTAAATTCCTCTTCCAAAAAAACTAAATTTTCTTGAAAATGGGTTAAATCTCCAATTTTTGAAGGTACTTCGATGATTTCGGTAATATCGTGGATGCGAGCAAGCCCGATAGTCCCTGAATTTCCTTTGAGGGTATGCAATTCTCGCTGAATAGTTTTTACATCATCTGGATATGCATTTTTTGCATTTTGAATTTGTTCTTCTGCTTCACGCTCGAAATCCTCAAAGACAGAAATTAGCATTTTTTCTCCCACCATTTCTTTCAGTTGATTTACAATTTCCATATCAAAAACTTGAAATGCAGGGTTTATCGGACTGTTTGATTTTACTGTTTCTATTGGAGCTTCAGTTGGTTTAACTACTTCCACAACCTCAATTTTAGTTTGATTATTTGGTACTATTTCGTTTACTTTTTGAATCAAAATGGAGGCACGAATCGGTTTTGGCACGTAATCATCCATGCCTTCGCTCAAAAATCTTTCACGGTCGTGTTGCATCGAGTAAGCAGTCATGGCAACAACTTTTGGGAGTGAATTTCCGTATAATTCACGCATCTTTTTTGTGGTTTCAATACCATCCATCTCAGGCATCTGAATATCCATGAATATTACATCGAAGCCATGTTTTTCGCCAAAAACTTCTATGGCTTTGGCCCCGCTATCGGCCGTAACTACCTCACAGCCAGCTTTTATCAAAATTTCGGAGGCAACTTTACGGTTTACTTGGTTATCATCTACCAACAAGATTTTTGGCGTATGATTACTAAAGAAATCGGTTAACTTGATTTCATTTTCGTTGTTTTCGCTCACACTCGGGCTGATTGTTGTTGAGCGTACTTCAATCGTAAACCAGAATGTACTGCCTTTTCCTTGTTCAGAAACTACACCCATATCACCCTTCATCAATCGACAAAGTTCACGAGAAATAGCTAAACCGAGTCCAGTTCCACCGAATGATTTTTTAGTCGAATTATCGACTTGCTGGAAAGCTCCAAACAATAACTTTTGGTCTTCGTCCGAAATTCCGATACCTGAATCGGTGATTTCTCCTTTCAGTACATGAATTTTACCATTCGATGAAATTCTTGATAATGAGATAGTTACATCACCATTTTCGGTAAATTTGAGGGCGTTTGAAGTAAGATTCGAGAAAATTTGTAATAAACGAGTTTGGTCAGCTATCAAATAAGCAGGAACGTCTTCAGCAATTTTATAAATCAATTTATTGTTTTTCTCAATGGCTCTTTGGCGGAAAAGTGCCACTAATCGTTCCAATATTTCCTTAATGTCGAGTGGAGCATTGTGCAAATCCATTTTACCCGCTTCGATTTTCGATAAATCCAGAATATCGTTCAAAATCGTGAGCAAAGTTTCTGACGATTTTTTGATGGTCTGCACATAATCTTTCTGCTCGGGGTTGAGCGGTGTTTCGTACATCAAATCAATCATACCGATTACTCCATTCATTGGTGTACGAATCTCGTGGCTCATATTTGCCAAGAAACGTTCCTTCACTTTTAGCGAGCGTTCGGCTTCGTCTTTAGCAATCAGAAGCTCTTCGGCGGTTTTCTTTAATTCCGAAATATCACGGGCCACACCTTCTACCTCAACAGGGATTCCTTTGGCATCTTTAATCATTCGGATGTTGAGCATAAATTGGCGGAGTTCACCATTTTTACGCTTTACAATCACTTCAAAATTTGTAATACTTCCCGCTTTTAGTAATCCTTTGATATTTTTTGAACTATCAACGGCATTTTCAAAGAATTTATCAACTTTGTTTCCCATCACTTCTTCGAGTGAATAGCCAGTGTGAGTCAGAACCGAAGGCGAAATCATGGTGATATTTCCTGCCAAATCAGTTCGGTAATAAATATCAATAAATGACTCAATAGTATCTCTAAATTTCTGTTCGCTTTTTTGAAGCGTAATCGTCGAGTTTTTCTTATCAGTAATATTCTGGGCAATTCCCGAAACCTCTTCTACTTGTCCACTTTCTGACGAAAGAATTGGATTCAAGAAAAACTCGTACCAATCATCGCCACCGTCAATATTTCCCCAGTGCATTTCAAAGTACTGAGGTTTTCCTTTGAAAGCCTCATTGTATTTTTCACGTAAAATTGGGCGGTCTTCGGGCGATATGAGTTTCCAACCGAGTTTTTCGATACTCATGTTGATTTCGGGCAGAGTACCTAAATTTCGCTGTATCAGATTGACGTAGTTTTTGTTGAAAGAACTCAATTGCCGTTTTTGGTTTACTGTCCAGATTACGTGCGAACTGCTATCAAAAACAGCATTCAAACGAGAAGTTTGACGAAGTAAATCTTCCTCTTTTTGTTTACGAACGAGAGCAACGGCTACCTGCCCCGAAACGAATTCTAGTAGCTCTAAGTCTCTGATATTGAACTTGTTACGGTCGCTGTAAGATTTTACGCCAATTACGCCCGTGGTGCGGTCGCCTACGTGAAGTGGCACGCACAGCATGACTTCGGGGAGTGACGAGCCATAGAAGTATATTTTATCAACTTCGACCAATTTTTTGATGTCTTCGTTCGATAAAAACAATGGCTTATTCTGCACCATTGAGTATTCTACGATGCCGTTTCCGAGCTTCCGACGGTGATAATTTTCCTCGGTTTCGGAATATTCATCAATAAAATAAGGGAAGTTAATTGTTCCATCTTCGGGTTCAAAAAGAGCCACAAAAAAGTTATTGGCTTGCATATTTTTCTGCAATTCATCATGAACTTGCGTCAAAAATTCTTGCAGATTGGGTGTGTTGAGGTTGAGTTGAGCGATTGTGTAATAAAGCTGCTGGGCTTTTTCAGCACGTCGTCGTTGGGTAATATCACGGAATAAACAGCGGAAAGCCGTAGGTTTTCCGTTTTCAAATCTACAACTAATGTCTCCCAAAAGATAAACTCTTTTACCTTCTTTGTTTCGTGCAACTGTCTGAAAATCAACTACTTGTTCGTCGCCATCTTTGATTCTTTGGAGGGTTTCGAGGGTTTCATCTGCAAATTGTGGATGTAGTATTTCTTTTAGAGTTAATTGCGAAAGTTCGGCGTCAGAATATCCAAAGGCTTCACGAAAAGCAGTATTAACAAACAAAAAACGCCCGCTCAACGACAGCAACATGATGATTTCGGAGGTAT
The DNA here is from genome assembly GCF_001649495.1 of Emticicia sp. MM. NCBI lineage: Bacteria > Pseudomonadati > Bacteroidota > Cytophagia > Cytophagales > Leadbetterellaceae > Emticicia > Emticicia sp. MM. The sequence continues at coordinate 50,666 of NZ_LXHX01000107.1, forward strand.
TATCTACCAAATCTTGAAGCTGGTCGATGCTTTGTTGATGTTCGGTCTGTGAAAGTTGTACTTTTAGTTTTTCGATTTCGAACAAAAGTTCTTCGTTGGATTTTTCTGTGAGCATACCGCAAAATAATAGAATGAATGTTGCGGTAAATATAAGAAGATTTTGATTAGATTTGATACCTTTCCAAGATTTGACAACTTTTGAATAGGGTAACATTTCACAAGCTGTCAAATCTCAAATTCATCACCCCTCCAACTCCAATTTCTTACCCTTACCAGCTCCTTTAGTTTGCTTGATACGGTAATTGAGGGTTAGGTTAAATTGTCTTCTTCGGAATTGCGAATTGCCTTCGGTGCGGAAATTTGTGCCTTCGGTAATGCTTCTAAATTTACGGGTGTTAAATACATCAAGTACACTAAAATTAAGCGTTCCGTTACCTTTCAGAATATCCTTACTGGCCGATAAATCGAAGTAATAAAGTGGTAAGCGAGTACCTTGAACGGTCTTTTGTTTGGCTTCGTAGTTTGCTCTGAGCTGTACGTCTAAACCTTTTGGCAGAGAAAAACGTGAGGTCTGACGCACAAACCAACTATTTGTTTCTCGAAAATAATTTTTATCAATGTTACTACCATCAATTTCAGCATGAAAAAGGTTGAAGTTGAAATCAAGTTTCCACCATTTTACAGGCGTAAATTGACTTGTAAATTCTACGCCGTAGGCTTGTTCGCCCAGTAAATTTTCGGGGCGAGTTGTAGCAAAACCATCGGCCCCAACTTGGCGAATACGTTCAATTTTTCCGTCAGTATCTCTGTAATAAACCGATGAACCAAGTGAGCCTTTCTCAAAATATTTGATGTGGCCTATTTCGTAAACATTACTAAATTCAGGGTTTAAGTTCGGGTTTCCGCTGAAGAAATTTCGGTTATCGGAAAACGTTGAAAACGGACTTAAATCGTTATAAAAAGGGCGGCGAACTCGGCGGCTATAACTGATTTGAAGTGAGTTCTCTTTCGGCAAAGCATAGGTCAAATGCACGCTTGGAAATAGGTTTGCGTATTTTCTTGGGTTTACTTCGTTGGTTTCTCGGAGTGTAGTTTTTACGTTTGTCCATTCGGCACGTAGCCCTGCTTGATACGAAAACTGCTTGGTTTTATTGCCCAAAATGGCATAAGCCGCATGAATATCTTCGTTATAAATGAAGTAGTTTTTTAACCCAGGCACAACCACAAACTGTCCAGCTTCATTTTTCTGATTTACCACATAATCATTCACCATATCTCGAAAACTACTTCTTGCACCAGTCTCAAATTTTCCTTCTTTTCCAATCGGTTGTACATAATCAACTTGTAATAAATATTGCTTTTCATACTCATCATTCAGCGAGTTCTGAACCAAAGATTTCGATGTAATTGGCGTTTCGTTAGGCGTGAAATATTCCTGCGTGAAAAGTTGGTCAGAACTTTCCCAGTTATCCAGAAAACGTATCTCGGCATTGAACTCTTGACCCTTTTTTGCGTAAGTTTTTTTGTAACTCAAAACATATTCAGAGTTTGGCTCAATTTCTTGTTCGTCTTGCTGGCGTTTGCTGATTCCTGTTAGATTTTTATCGGTAAAAACATAATCTTCGTAGCGTAAATTTGTAATGCGTCGAGCTTTGCTTCGGCGATAAAGGTAAGAAGCAGTAAGGGTATTTTTATCATTGAAAAAATAATCAAGTCCACCTCTGATATTGGTGTTAAAACCCGTAATTGTTCCGTTATTGTTCTGTTTTAAGAAAAATAGCGAATCATTGCTTTGGCGTTCTTGGTAAAGAGAAGAAACATTCGGACGAATATTATAGGCCAAGCTATAATTGACAAAAAAGTTGACTTTTCGATGGCGATAATTGATATTGGCCGCACCTCCATAATTGACAGGTTGACCTGTAATAACATCAAAAGAACCATTAAAGCCTTGTTTTTGGTCTTTTTTTAAGATAATATTTATAATTCCCGCCATACCTTCGGCTTCATATCGTGCCGATGGATTGGTGATAACCTCTACTCGTTCAATCATGCTTGCTTGGAGTGATTGCAGTCCACCACCACCTTTGAAACTCACCAAGCCCGATGGTTTGCCATCAATCAAAATTCTTACGTTATCGCTACCACGAAGTTTTACTCCACCGTCGGGGTCAACCGAAACCGATGGGATATTTGTCAGAATATCTGATGCTGAACCGCCCGCATTTGCCAAATCTTTCCCGACATTAAATACTCGCTTATCGAGTTTCATTTCCATCGAACTCTTTTCGGCTTGCACTACCACTTCTTTTAAGGCATTGGCCGATGATTCAAGTTTTATATTACCAAAATCTTGCGTTGGATTTTCTTTGGTTACCGAAAAACTGGCAGTTTTGGTGTTTTTATACCCCATATATTCAACCTCAACTACATAACTCCCAAAAGGTGCAGGAATCGAAAACTCACCTTTATCGTTGGTTATATTTCCCGTAATGAGTTTATTATCAGTGCTATTCGAGATTCGGATGCTTGCAAAACTCAAAGGCTCGTTGGTGATGGCATCAACAACAATTCCCTTCACTTGAGCTTTGCTGCCAGCTTGGGCAAAAAGTAGATTTTGAGAAAAGAAAATTAAACTAAAAGCGAGTAAAAAAGATTTCATTTAAATTGAGTTTTGAATAGATAGGATACTACAAATTAAGCAAGCAAAGCTGAGATTTTATCAATAAATCTACATCTAAGACGTAGAAGCCTATAAATGAGCATTTTCACTCGACAATTATTGAGACGACAGACATGAGATAAAAGACAAGAGAGAATGTCATATGAGTATTAGTATGTATTTTAATCTCTTGTCTTTTGTCTCATGTCTCGTGTCGTATCTCGAAAAAAAGACGTAATTTTGGCTTATGGAAAAAGTAAAAGCAAAAAAACACCTCGGACAACATTTCTTGAAAGATTTGGATGCCGCTCAGAAAATCGTCAATCTGCAATCGTTGCACCGTGGCTATAATAAAGTATTGGAAATTGGCCCTGGAATGGGAGTTTTGACTCAATATTTACTCGAAAGAGCCGACTGTGAAACTTTTGTGGTAGAGATTGACCGTGAGTCTGTGACGTATCTCAACGAACATTTTCCGATGCTCAGAGGGCGTATTTTCTCGGAAGATTTCTTGCAAATGAATTTGGCCGAACTCTTTAAAAACGAGCCTTTCGGAATCATCGGGAATCTACCTTACAATATTTCTTCGCAGATATTTTTCAAGGTTTTAGATTACAAAGATTTAGTGCCAGAAATTGTCTGTATGCTTCAAAAAGAAGTGGCTCAACGCATTGCTTCTGGGCCTGGAAAGAAAGATTATGGCATTTTGAGTGTGTTTTTGCAGGCTTATTATGATATTGAGTATAGTTTTACGGTTTATCCCGAAGCCTTTATTCCGCCGCCAAAAGTAGATTCAGGTATTATTCGTTTACGACGAAATAATGTAGAAAAACTGGACTGCAACGAAAAGAAATTTATGCAAGTGGTAAAAGCAGGTTTCAATCAACGCCGTAAAACGCTCCGTAATGCTTTAAAACCAATCGGATTGAATTTCGAGCATGATTTACTAAATAAACGTGCTGAGCAATTGGGCGTGGCTGATTTTGTATTATTGACAAATTTGTTTGAAGAAAAGCAATAGGCTATAAGCTATAAGCGATAGTCTTTATGCTTAAAAAATATTATTAGAAAGCGTACAGCTTAATGCCTATAGCTTAGGGCAAAATAAATGCAAAAAAATGACAACTTTCGAGCTAACCAAAGAGTATCTGGAGAAAATAGAAACCGCCATTGAGCAAAAGGACGAAACCATGCTCATGGCTGAGATGGAAGAGTTGTATCCTGCCGATATTGCCAGTATATTGCTCGAACTTGATGGTGAACCCGCTCATTATCTGATGACGCTCGTAGATACTGAGATGGGTGCCGAAATCTTGTCTCATATAGAACCCGACGACCGCAAACGGTTTATAAAAGAGCGTTTTACGGTCGAAGAAATTGCCAAATACGTTAACCTTTTTGACTCCGATGACGCCGTCGATTTACTCAATGAGCAAACAATCGAAGTACGAGAAAAGGTAATTGCTCTCATCGAAGACCGTGAACAAGCACGTTTTATTTTGGATATGTTACATTATCCAGAAGATGTGGCAGGTGGTTTGATGCAGAAAGAGTTGATAAAAGTGAATGCCAGTTGGACAGTAAGCGAGTGTGTAGAAGAAATTCGTCGTCAGGCCGAAGATGTAGAGAAAGTTTATGCTGTTTATGTGGTTGACGATGAGCAAAAACTGAAAGGAATCGTTTCGTTGAAACGCATCATTTTGGCTCGTAAAAATACCAAAATTGAAAATATTTTTGATGAGGAAATAGTTTATGTAGAAACCACTCGCCCAGCCGAAGAAGTAGCCGAAATCATGCAACGTTATGACCTTGATGCGATTCCTGTAGTAAATACTTTGGGGCGTTTGTTAGGTCGAATCACGATTGATGACGTGGTCGATTTTATTACCGATAAAGCCGAAGAAGATATTCAGGTAATGGCGGGTATCACGGGCGAGGCTGAAGAAGATGATAGCGTTTGGCAACTGGCAAAAGCTCGTTTACCGTGGTTGATTGTAGGTGTAATTGGTAGTTTGCTGGCGGCTACAGTGATTGGCAGTTTTGAAGATGAGTTCAAAAAAGTAGCGGCACTGGCGGCTTTTATTCCAATCATGGGTTCGACTGGCGGAAATGTAGGCATTCAGACCTCTTCTTTGATTGTTCAGAGTCTTGCCGAAAAGTCAGGTCTTACCACAAGCCTCGGTCAGCGTTTATTCAAAATTATCTTGGTTGCCCTCGTTAATGGTTTAATAATTGGCTCACTGGCAGGTCTTTATATTTATGTCAGTGGAGAAACCCAACTGTTTTTTGTGGTGTGTTTATCGCTACTTTCAGTAGTAGTTTTGGCATCATTTACGGGTACAGTTACGCCACTTTTATTGGATAGGCTGGGTATAAATCCTGCCATTGCTTCTGGGCCATTCATCACAACAGCCAACGATATTATCGGTATTGGCACTTACTTGATGATTGCTAATTTGCTTTTGCATTTGTAGGTTTTTAGGCAAGAGAGGTAAGATAAGAGACAAAAGATTTTTAAAATATAAAACTATCGACCGCCGTCTGTGGACAGTTGACTAAAACCATGATTGCAGTTATACAAAGAGTTACCCAAGCATCTGTAACGATTGATAATGAAATAAAAGGTCAAATTGGCTTAGGATTTATGATTTTGTTGGGTATCACGCACACCGATACTCAAGAAGATATTGAGTGGCTTTCTAAGAAAATCGTAGGTCTGCGAGTATTTGGCGATGAAGAAGGTAAAATGAATCTCGACCTAAAATCAGTTGATGGAAATATCCTGCTGATTAGCCAATTTACCCTTCATGCAAGCACCAAAAAAGGAAACCGACCTTCTTTTATTGAAGCTGCTCGCCCTGAAATTGCCATTCCGCTTTACGAAAAAATGATTGCTCAATTAGAATTTGACTTAGGAAAAACTATCGAAACGGGAATTTTTGGAGCAGATATGAAGGTTTCGCTGCTTAATGACGGCCCTGTGACGATTATTATTGATTCTAAGAATAGGATTTGAATTTATATTCGTAATGTTTATCTTTGTTTAGTAAATATTTTAGATTGTTATGGGAGTAGCTATTCAACCGCCATTTACGGAAGCTCAAATTGAGTTGCTAAGTTTGTTTAAAGTTAAACTCAGTCAAGCCGATATGCAGGAGTTGCGTCAACTTTTGTTGGAGTTCAAGTTTCGTAAGTTACAAGAAAGTATTGAACAAATCACTGATGAAAAAGGCTATACTGAACAAGATTTTGATAATATGAAGCAAGAACACAATCGTACTTCTTATAAATCATATCGTAAACAACTTCAAAACAAAACTTTATGAGGGTCGTTATTGATACTAATCAGTTATTGACCTGTTTTTCTGCTCGTTCAAAAACACATTGGCTTTGGCAGGCTTTTCAAAGACAACAATTTGAGTTATGCGTCACCACCGAAATATTAGATGAATATGCTGAAATTTTTGAGCAAAAGTACAATTTTGACGCCGCCGAATTGATTCTTGATATTTTAATAGAAAGCCCCAATGTAGTTTTTATTAAGGAATATTTCTTTTGGGAACTCATCAAAGTTGACCCCGACGATAATAAGTTTATCGATTGTGCTTTAATGGCAAATGCTGATTTCATTATCACAGAAGATAATCACTTTAATGTACTAAAAAGTATTCCTTTCCCCAAAATAAAAGTACTATCACTGGCTGAATTTTATCAATTAATACTCAATAAACTTTAATTATTATCTTCATCACCTACCCCCAAAGTTATATGAAAAACAAAAACCTCTTATTATTAACGTTCCTTTTCATCACAACCATTGCCCAAGCCCAACAAATCAGATGGACGAAAGATGGCAATGCCTACACTCGCACCGAAGGCGGTGAAGTGGTGGCTTATACTTTACCGACTCAACAAAAAACTACTTTAATTACCAAAGCTCAACTTACACCCAAAGGTGCTGAAAAACCTTTGAATGTTAGAAGCTATACCCTAAGTAATGATGATTCAAAAGCTTTGATTTATACCAATACCAAGCAAGTTTGGCGGTACGATACTCGTGGCGATTATTGGGTTTTAGACCTTAAAACCAATGCTTTGTATCAACTGGGCCAAGGTAAACCTGCATCATCGTTGATGTTTGCGAAATTTTCGCCCGATGGCTCGAAAGTGGCTTATGTGAGCGAACATAACTTGTTTGTAGAAGATTTGGCAACGAAAAAAATCAAAGCCTTGACTACCAACGGCACTCGCCGAATGATAAACGGAACTTTCGATTGGGTGTATGAAGAAGAATTTGCTTGTCGTGATGGCTTTCGTTGGAGTCCAGATGGGAAAAGTATTGCTTACTGGCAAATTGATGCAACCAAGATTCGTGATTTCTTGATGATAAATAATACGGACTCAATTTACTCATATAATGTTCCAGTTGAATACCCAAAAGTGGGCGAAAGTCCATCGCCGTATAAGATTTTGGTAGCAAACATAACTACTGGAAAAACTTTAAAAATGGACATCGAAGGCGACCCGCAACAAACTTATGTACCACGCATGGAGTGGGTGCCAAACACAAACGATATTATTATTCAACAATTAAATCGTAAACAAAATCAGAGTAAAGTCATTATCTGTCAAGCAATTACGGGTAAAACTAAAACGATTTATACCGAAGCCGATGAGGCTTGGATTGACACCAAAGAGCGTTGGGCTGATGAGCAAGAAGGTTGGGAATGGCTAAAAGGGGGCAAAGAGTTTTTGTGGGTAAGCGAAAAAGATGGCTGGCGACATATTTATAAAATGGATTTGAATGGTAAAGAAACGTTGCTCACCAAAGGTAGTTATGACATCGTGCATATTCCGCTGATTGATGAAGCAAATGGCTATGTTTATTTCACTGGTTCGCCACAAAATGCTCTGCAAAATTATCTTTTCCGTATCAAATTAGATGGCAGTGCCGAAATGCAGCCAGTTTTGGCAAATGCTCCCGCAGGAACGCACAATTATGTGCTTTCGCCGAATGGAAAATTTGCTCGCCATTCATTTTCAAGTGCTAATATTGCCCCAATGACTGAATGGATTAATCTTTTAGACCATTCGCCGCTTTCTGAAAAAGAAAGTATTGCTGCGAAATTGGCCAATTTGAAAGTAAACAAAAGAGTAGAGTTTTTCAAAGTAAAAACCGAAGACGGAATTGATATTGAAGGCTGGATGGTAAAACCGACCAACTTTGATTCTACTAAACGTTATCCAATTGTGTTTAATGTGTATGGCGAGCCAGCATCTGCTACCGTAAAAGATACTTACGGTACAGGCTTTAATAATTTATACAATGGAGATATGGCAAAAGATGGCTACATCTACGCTTCGGTTGATAATCGTGGTACGCCACTACCTCGTGGACGTGCGTGGAGAAAAGCAATTTATCGCAAAATCGGTATTGTGAATATTCGTGACCAAGCAATGGCCGTGAAGGAAATCAGAAAGTGGAAATACGTTGATACTACTCGTGTGGCAGTGCATGGTTGGAGTGGGGGAGGGTCTTCGACTTTGAATTTACTTTTCCAATATCCAAAGTTTTATCAAACTGGTATTTCGGTGGCTGCTGTGGGTAACCAACTTTGTTATGATAATATTTATCAAGAACGCTACATGGGACTTCCGCAGGAAAATCGTGAAGATTTTGTGAATGGTTCGCCCATCACGCACGCTAAAAATTTGGTAGGAAATTTATTGTATATCCACGGAACGGGCGATGATAATGTGCATTACCAAAATGCTGAAATGCTTGTAAATGAATTAATTAAGCATAACCGACAGTTTCAGTTTATGCCTTACCCGAATCGTAGTCACGGAATCTATGAAGGAGAAGGTACTCGTAAGCACTTAAATACACTTTTTACCAATTATTTGAAGCAAAACTGCCCTCCTGGTGGAAAGTGATAGCTCAGTTTTTAACGACGGCAAGGCTCAAAGCCTTGCCGTTGTTGTTTTAAGAGGTTATTCAACCATGCCACTCGCTCTTACGTTTTTACCTTTTCTGTTGGTCAAATCATCGCCGAGGTCTTCTCTGGCTTCTTCGGCAATTTTTTGTAGTTCGGTTACGATTTCTGGATAAAGTTTTTGTACGTCATATTGCTCTGATGGGTCACGGCGGAGGTCGTAAAGTGCCATTGGTGTCAGAATATCTTCGGGAGCCTTTCCTGCAAAACCATCATTCCCTGGCAATTGATTCATGTATGAGCGACCTTTATGCTCAAAAACCAATTTCCAATTACCCATTCTCACAGCTTCCAACGAATTTTTACGATAATAATAGTAAAAAGTCTTTCTCGGACTTTCACTCAAATTTCCTTTAATCAATGATAAAATATCAACGCCATCAATTTTGTGTTTTGGCAATTCTGTACCAGAAATACGTGCAATTGTTGGCAAAACATCAATCGTTGAGGCAAGTTGATTGCATACTACTCCTTCAGGCGTTGTTCCTTTCCATCGCATAATGCACGGTACTCTTTGACCGCCCTCAAAACTTGTGCCTTTTCCTTCTCGAAATCCACCCGACGAACCTGCATGATTTCCAAAATTTAGCCACGGACCATTATCACTCGTAAAAATCACCAGCGTGTTTTTATCCAAACTATTTTCTTTCAAAGTTTTCATGATTTCGCCCACTGACCAATCAATTTCCATCATCAAATCAGCGTAAAGTCCTTGTTTACTTTTTCCTTTAAATTTATCCGAAACCGCAATCGGTACGTGTGGCATCGAATGAGGCAAATACAAGAAAAATGGACTTTTTTTGTTTTTTCTGATAAATTCTACGGCCTTCTCGGTGTAAAGTGTCGTAAGCTTTGCTTGGTCGTCAAGGGTTTTTACTTCTTCTTTTTTATCGTTATTCTGAATCAAAGGCAGAACAGGATACGTGCTTGCATTTTGGTTGGGTGTAGCTGGTTTTCCATCATAATAAACAGGCCACATATCATTTGAGTAGGGCAGACCGACGTATTCATCAAAACCGTGTTGAAGTGGTAAAAACTCTTTGTGATGCCCCAAATGCCATTTGCCAAAAATTCCAGTAGTATAACCTTTTTGTTTGAGCATTTCGGCAATCGTGGTTTCGTTAGAATTGATTCCATTTTTGCTGTATGGCATCAAAGCTCCCGAAATACCAACTCGATTTGGATAACAGCCAGTCAACAGTGCCGCTCTCGAAGCACTACAAACCGCTTGGGCTGCCAAAAAATTAGTAAATCTTATGCCTTCGGAAGCCAGTTTGTCAATGTTGGGCGTTCGATAATTGACTGCACCATAACAACTTAAATCGCCGTAGCCCATATCATCCATGAAAATCAAAATGATGTTGGGCGTTTGTTCTTTTTTAGGACTACTGCTTTGTAATAATATAATGGCGAGAAGCGAAAAGAAGATTTTTTTCATAGAATGCTTTTACGTTTAGGAGTAAAAAAATAGCTTCCCGAAAGCTATAAGTTTCAGGAAGCTCGATGTCAGTGGAGACACTGACATCAGTTTTTTATACAGTACTAACTTCGGGGTGTTTCCACGGCCCACGGTATGGTCTTCTGAGTAGTGTATTTGCTTCTTTATCGTTGACAACTTCTCGTTTTTTCGGGTCATAAACTAACGGACGACCTAATTTCATTGACATATTGGCCAAAATACAACTGGCCGTTGAAATATGACCTTCTTCAATATCGGCAACTGGGCGAGTATTGTTTTCGATGGCATTTAAGAAGTCCAACATGTGCAAACGAGTGGCAGGAGCGGCATTCAATTCGATGCGTTCTTCGGTCAAATCTTCTGGATATTTTTCTTTTTCATAAACCACATCTTTATCTATCTTCTGTCCTTTGCCTTGCGGAACAAACGTATATTTCATGGTGCTGGCATAAAGTGTGCCTTTTTCTCCATACAAAATAAACGCCCAAGGATAATCATTATTCGCAGGTGTTCCCCACGAGCGATGTTGCCAAACGCAATTCAGTTCATCATATTCAAAAACCGCCGATTGTGTATCCGCAATATTCGATTTTCCTTCTTTTTGTACATAAATTCCACCTTGAGAACTCACACGTTTTGGCCAACCAAGTTTGAGCATCCATCGTACGGTATCGAACATGTGAATACACATATCGCCCATGATTCCGTTGCCGTATTCATTAAAAGTTCTCCACCAACGAATGTGAGGCAAACCATCGTACGGACGCATTGGGGCTGGTCCAGTCCACATTTCATAATCAAAAAAGGCAGGAACTGGCTCAACTGGCGGGTTTCCGTTGTTTCTCATGTGATAATAACAGCACATTTCCACGTGCGAAACCTTTCCCAAAAGTCCAGCATCAACAATGTTTTTCTTAGCTTCAATCAAGTGAGGCGTACTTTTGCGTTGCGTACCCACTTGCACTACTTTATTATATTTTCGGGCTGCCGCTACCATTGCTTCTCCCTCGATAATATCAACACTAATTGGTTTCTGCACATAAACATTTGCTCCCGATTTCATGGCTTCGATAGCGTGCAGAGCGTGCCAATGGTCGGGTGAGCCTACTAATACAATATCGAGTTTGTTTTCGGCCAATAGTTTTCTATAATCACCGTAAAGTTTCGGAATTTGCTTTGATTCTTGTCTTTTGGCTACCAAATCTCCTGCCGCTTTGAGCATATTTTGGTCAGGGTCGCAGAGAGCAACTACATCGACCGAGGCTACTTGTATAAGGCGGAAAAGGTCACTTTTTCCATACCAACCCGTACCAATTAAGGCAACTTTATAGGTTTTTGCGGGCGTAAAAACTGGGTTGGCTTTCGTGCCAAGTGTAGATAAGGCAATCGTAGCCGAAACTCCCTGAATGAATTTTCGGCGATTGAGATTAAGGGTTTCCATTTGTTTTTATAGAGGATTGAATATGATACGACTTGTATTATTCAAATATATTTTATAATCCGAACAAAGACAAATTATATAGATATAGAAGCAAAAAAACAGGACGATAATGCTGATTAAAACAAAAATTTGGTATAGAGTAGGGGGAAGTTAAAAATGAATTGTCTTGATTAAAATGGCTCGAAAGCCAAGACACTTTACACAAAATTATGAAAAAACATACAGTTATTACGGGGGCAAGCTCGGGGCTTGGTCGAGTCTTTGCTATTGCCTTTGCCAAGCGTGGTCATCATCTTGTTTTAGTAGCTTTACCAAACGAAAACCTCTCTGAATTTACCGTAGATTTACACAAAGCTTATGGTGTAAATGTCGAATACTACGAAGCTGATTTAAGTGATTTTTCGATGATTAAAGATTTTGCTAATTGGTTGAAAAACAACGAGATAAGTATTAATGTTTTGGTAAATAATGCAGGTGTTGGTGGTTCAAAATCTTTCCAAGATTCTGACACTGAGCAACTCGACAGAATCATTCAAGTAAATGTTAAAGGCACAGCCATTTTGACTCGAAGTTTACTGCCTTTTTTGCTTCAAAATACTAACTCTTATATTTTGAACGTTGCAAGTATTGCAGCTTTTTCTCCACTTCCTTATAAGATGGTTTATCCTGCTACAAAGGCTTTTATTTATTCGTTTTCGCTGAGTTTAGGTTCGGAATTGAGAGAAAAAGGTGTAAAAGTTTGTGTGGTAAACCCAGGAGCGATGCCTACCAATGAAGATATTCGGAGAAGAATAAAAACGCAAGGCTGGCTTGGCCGTATTAGCATAACAAGTACCGAATACGTTGCCGAAAAAGCAATAGAAGGTGCTTTTTCGGGTAAAACAATTGTAGTACCAGGTTTGGTAAATTGGTTTAATTATTGGATATTTAAGCTTGTTCCGTGGTATTTCATCGAGCCACTCGTTAGTCGAACTATTCGCCGAGAATTAGTGGTATCAGCTTCTTAATAAAATTACCTTATCAGTCTCTTGAAAAGCTATTCTATGAAAAAAATAAAAATATTTATAATATTGATAGTCAGTAGTTTACAGCTATTGGCCCAGAAGTTTCCTGCTCCACCTGCATCACCCAATCGTTTGTTTTATATTCAGCGGAGTAATAATGCTCATACGGTTGTTTATGATGCAAATTTTATGAATGCTAAGACACTTCATGCTGAAAAACCCGTAAACGTATATTGGATAAGGTATGATGAAACAACGCACACGCAAAAGCTTAACGCAGTAGAAAAAGCACTTGCTTATGGTGTAGAAACCGAGCGAAATGCCAAAGAAAAAGATAGTTTTGATATGAGAATTGTTGCTCTGAAAAAACGAACTTTGAAAGTAAAAATCAATGATTCAGGAAAGCCAATTGCAACAATGCAAATAAATGGAATTGAAGGGCAATTATGCAAAGTTTTTGTACAACTCGAAAACGAAGATGCCATAAAACCAACCGTAAAATACATTGAACTTTTTGGCAAAAACCTTTCTACTGGCGAAGCCATTTATGAGAAGTTTGTACCGTAATCTCCGTAAAAAAGGAAGGCTTCGTTTTAAACGAAGCCTTCCTTAAAAAATCTCAAATATTATTTCTTCAAATACTTATTAAACCAAGCGATGTATCGCTCAAAACGGTCTTTTTGATAACTTGGATTCGTAATTCCATGAAACTGGTCAGGATAAATAATCAATTCAGTCGGAATACCCAACGAGCGGAATGCTTGATACATCTGCTCGCTACCCACCGAGGGAACATTAAAATCGCTCTGCCCAACCATAAATTGAGTAGGGGTTTTGATACGGTCAGCTTTCAAGAATGGGTATGAAAGTGCAATGTATTTATCGAAATTCTTCCACGGAGAGCCTAATTCATGCTCATATTGTAAAATGTATTGGTCAACACCATATAATGAAGAAATCAACGAAACTCCCGCACCACTTGATGCCGCTTTGAAGCGAGTGTCAGTTGCAATTGTATAATTTGTCAAAATTCCGCCATAACTCCAGCCACCGATGCCCAATTTTTCGGGGTCAGCAATGCCATTTTGTACTACATAATCGGTTGCTCCCAAAATATCTAACACTTCTTTATTACCCCAATCGGCTGAAATAATTTTGCAGAAATCTAAGCCTCTGCCACTTGAACCACGATAATTTACTGCCACAACGGCATAACCCGCCGCTGCCAGCATTTGGCGAGACATATCATAGCTAAACTCATCTTGTGCCACTGGCCCACCGTGAATGAATAGCAAAGTTGGTAATTTTTGACCTTTTTGTGCATTAGCTGGCAGATAAAGCAAGTTTGAAACCGAAGCCCCATCTTTGCTTTTTGAGGTAAAACCTTCAACTGTTGCCAGTGCTAAAGGTGCTAAAAACGCATCTTGGTGTTTGGTAAGTTTTCTGACAACTGCTGCTTCGATAGCATATAGCTCGCTCGGTGTTTGTGGGTCACTCATGCTTGCAAGCAAGTTCCCAGAAGAATGTCTTTCTATACCCGTAAAACTTCTGTTTCCTCCCACAAACTTGGTCATCTTACCATCTGCCGCCGAAAAATTAGCGATGTATCTCGTGCGGTCGTCAGAAACAATGGCGAATATCGAAGCTCCGTCTTTGCTCCATCTTGGGCTATTGACTGGGCGGTCTAAAGATTTACTAAGCAGTTTTGGTTCTCCACCATCTTTCGATACCGTACACAAAATCGACTGGTCGTACATGATATAACTTTCGGCCGAAGTAGTGCGTAAATAAGCGATTTGTTTGCCGTCTGGACTCCATTCATGGGCATAATCTTGACCTGTAAAAGTCGTTATTTGCTTCATCGTGGCGTTTGGTTTGGCATCAATTACCCAAATATCGGTATTTTCGTTGCGGTCTGGGTCTTCGGTGCGGTTACTGATAAAAGCGATTTGCGTTCCATCGGGCGACCATTTTGGTGAAGTTTCATCGTAAATTCCCTTCGTCAGTGTGTCGATTTTCTTGGTTTCGAGGTTATAGAGGTATAAATGCGTAGTTTTTTTCATTAAATAGCCTTCAACATCTTGCTTGAAATGGAAACGGTCGATAACAATCGGTTTGGGAGATTTCGATTTTGTGGTATCAGCATCATTGGTAATTACTAATGCAATTTTCTTACCATCGGGCGACCAAGCGTAGTCTGATAAATCACCTTTTTTAATATCGGTTAATTGTTTTGCTTCTCCGCCACGGCGGTCCATGAGCCAGATTTGGCTTCCAGTTAATCCTCCACGAGAAGAAGTAAATGACAGATATTTCCCATCGGGACTCCAACGAGGCTTTGATTCTCCATCGGGCGAAAAAGTAAGTTGGATAGATTCTCGTCCGTCCCACGATTGCATCCAAATGTCAGAATTGCGTTTGTTTTTTACAGAGTCAACACTTGAAAGTGAATAGGCTACCCAATTGCCTTCGGGCGAAATCTGCGGGTCGCTTAGTGTTTGTAAACGAAAAACATCAGAGGGCTTGAGCGGTCGTTTCGTAGGAGTTGTTTGTGCAAAAACTCCCGAACTAATGGCTAAAAATGCAAATAGTATTGTTTTTTTCATGCTTTGGTTATTTGTTGATTAGTGAAATAGTGTATTGGTTATCGGTAAATCGGTGTACTGGTTAATTATTGGTGAATTTTCTTGGCTTCGTAAAAGAAAAGCCTGAAAGGCTTAAACTTTAATAGCCGTGGGCAACGCCCATGGAAAATAATTGATAGCGATAAAACAACTCCTTCGGAGTTGAACTTGCTATTGCGATTATTGTTTAACCCCTTCAGGGTTATGAATTACCTTTGTTTCTTGTTTCCGTAGGCGTTGCCTACGGCTATTAAAGTTTAAGCCTTTCAGGCTTTTTCACAATAAAGTTATTTTAATCTTTTGTTTCCGTAGGCGTTACCTATGGTTATTTGTGTTTAATCCTTTCAGGGTTTTTAATCTTCATCGCACCGCAACGGCGGACCGTGGGCGACCCCGTCGTTAATTCAAAATTACCCTCTTAAATGCCAAGCCTTTGGCTTCACGAATGCACGAATACCTGCGTGCGAAAGCGTAGCCCCAAAGCCCGAATGTTTGCGTCCACTCCACGGAAGCGGAGCCGAAACACGGTCACAACAATTCCAATAACCGCTTCCTGCATTCACTTGTTTCAAAAGTTTTTCGGCACGTTTTTTATCGTTTGAATAAACTGCTGCTGTTAGTCCATATTCTGTGTCTTGCATGAGTTTAAGAGCTTCACGGTCATCTTTTACTTTCATGATTCCGATAATTGGCCCAAAAGATTCCGCTTGCATGACATCCATTTTGTGGTTTACATTGGTCAGCACAGTAGGTTCAAAATAATAACCTTTTCCAGTTATTTTCTTTCCACCAGCCATAAGTGTAGCTCCTTTCTTTAGAGCATCTTGTACTTGATTTTCAAGAAAATCTAATTGAGATTTTCGGCTCAAAGCACCGACGTAAACACCCTCTTCGGTTGGTTGCCCAATTTTATATGATTTTACTTCTTTTACAAATGCTTCAACGTAGCGGTCATATACTTTTTCGTGTACATAAATACGCTCAACCGCACAACAGCTTTGTCCGTTATTATAGAAAGCACCATCGGCGGTTCCTGCGGCAATTCCTTCAATATCAGTGACGTCGTCGGTTACATAAAGCGGGTCTTTTCCACCTAATTCGAGCTGACAAGGTACCATTTTAGGGGCTACTTTCTCATAAATGTAAAGCCCTGTTCGATACGAACCCGTAAAGAAATAGCCATCGAGTGGCATTGCTAAAAGTTGTTCACCTACTTCTTTTGCTCCAATTGCTACTGCAAAAACGTCTTCGGGTACACCTGCCTGTTTCAGAAATTTTTCGATTTTTAAACCTGTCAAAGTCGAAAATTCAGACGGTTTATAGAAAACAGCATTACCACCAATAAGTGCAGGAATAAAAACATTTACACCCACCAAAAATGGGTAATTCCAAGCTGAAATATTACAAACAACGCCGAGTGGTTCGTATGAAATACGTTCGGTGAGCCCTTCTTGCTTGGTCATTATTTCATCTTTCAAGTATTTCTGCGAATTTTCAACAAAAAACTTGATTCTTCCCCTTGCTCCGTTCACTTCATTACGGGCTTGTTGAAGTGGTTTACCCATTTCAGAAGTTAGCGTTGTGGCTAATTCTTCGATATTTTCAGCCAATAATTCTGAGAATTTCTCAATGATAGCGATACGCTTTTTTAAATTAACTTTCGCCCAAGATTTTTGACCTTTTTGAAGCGTTTTTAGTTTAGTTTTTAGGCTTTCTGCCGAATCTTCTTGTAAGGTTATAATGATTTCTTCGGTAGCTGGATTGATGATTTGCATATAAATTTTTTACGTTTAATACCAAGTGATTAACGTCGGCAAGGCGTTGAGCCTTGCCGACGTTTGCGGTTATTGTACAAAAATAAACATTCGAGTGGATAAACTTTTATATTTCATCTAAAACTCCGACATAGTTGCCTATTTTTGCGACAGATACAAAAATTGCTTGCATGGAAAAGACTTATCAAGAAAAAATAACCACATTACTTACCGAAATTACCACTTTAAAAAAGAAAAGCGACCAAATTTCGATGTACCGATTATTGTTCATAATTGGGTTGTTGGTCGTGGTTTATCAGCTTTTTAAACTCAATGAAATCGTTGGCGGCCTTTCAATTGTTGGTGGAATTTTAGGATTCTACTATTTGGTAAAGCACCACGAAAAAATTGATGCCGAAGTAGATCTAAAAGAAACTACGCTCGCCGTGATTCAGAATGAGTTGACTTGCTTGGAAGAAATTTCGGGAATGTATTATAATGGGCAAGAATACGGCCGACCAACGCATAATTTTAGTGAAGATTTAGATATTTTCGGTGAAGGAACGTTGTTTCATTTAATCAACCGAACAAAAAGTAAGTCGGGAAGTGATTATTTGGCTCAACAGCTTTTGGGCGAAAAGCAGACTTTTTCTATCAGTCAAAAACAAGAAGCTGTCAAAGAAATGGCGGCCAAAACCGACTGGCGTTTGAGCTTTTTTGCTTCGATGTTTAAGATTTCAAACGAAGAGCGAGGGGTGAGCAAAGTGCTGAATCAAATTGAGCATCCACCAGTTTTGAAACTGGAGAAATTCATTGCGATTTATGCCAAAATCTTGCCTTTTTTGTGGGTATCGGTCTTTGCTTCTGCCTATTTTGTGTCACCTTCGTTTGCAGGTTATGGAGTTGCAGCCTTGGCTTTGATTAATTTTAGGCTTACAGGCATAAATCGCAGTCATACCGAAGAATATTTTGAAACAGTAGCAGGAGCGGGGCGTTTGATGGAAAAATTTGGAGTAGCAACGGGGCTTATCGCTCAAGAAAATTGGCAGTCGGAAATCTTGAAAACTACTCACGAGCAATTACCAATTTCAAAATTAATTACCAAAAATCCGATTGATGATTTTGTGGTAATTCTGAAGAAACTGGATATGCGACGCAATATGTTGGCTTCGCTTTTCTTGACTTTAGCTACGCCCTTTCAACCAGTTCAGTTAATTAAACTGAGGGCGTGGTTGAAAGAAAATCCTGATTTTTTTGAGAAAATATTTGATGTTATCGGTGTTTTTGAGCTTTATGCCAGCATCGGAAACTTACATTTCAATAAGCCTGATTGGTGTTTTCCTGCAATAAATAATAGTAAAACTTTCAAATTATACGGACAGGAAATGGGGCATCCGCTCATCAATACCAAAAATGTAGTTTGTAATAGTTTTGATTTTGACGAACGAAACCGACTAACGCTCATTACAGGCTCAAATATGTCGGGTAAAAGTACATTTTTGCGTACGGTTGGGCTAAATATCATTTTGGCTTATGCTGGTTGCCCAGTTTTTGCCAAGAAAATGAGTGTGAGTGATGGCATAAAATTGATTTGCTACATGCGAATAAAAGATTCGATTCAGCAAAATGCTTCTACTTTTAAGGCCGAAATTGAGCGAATTAAACTCGTTTTGGCGGCAATCAATAATAATGAAAATGCGTTGTTTTTGATAGATGAAATGTTGAGAGGAACAAATTCAGAAGATAAATTGGCGGGCTCAATGGCTTTGCTGGAGAAAATCGTCAACTCAAATGCTTATGCAATGGTGGCTACACACGATTTGCGGATGACCGAAATTTCGGAGGAGTACCCCGATGTAGTGAAAAATTATTATTTCGAATATGCCACCGAAAATGGCGAATTATTATTCGATTATTTAATAAAAGAAGGCGTTTGTAAGAGTTTCAATGCTTCGCTTTTATTAAAATCTATTGGTTTGCCGATTGGAGAGAAGCTTTAAAGAACTAAGATAATATGTGGCAAACCTCCGCAGATTTGCCACATATATTGCGATGTTTTACTTTTTCTCAGTCAGTGCCGTTCCTTCAAAAGAAATGCCTTCCCAACCAGTTTCCATAAAGTTTCTGATATTTTGGTGATTACTCGCATCAGGATTTTCGAGTACATCTTTGCGGTAAAAATCACCAAAGCAAGCGAGCGTTTGTTCTACCGAAAAGTTTTGGAGTTTTGCAAACGAAAATAATTTGCATGAGCCAGAGTTTTGCCCAGCTTCGTTGTGTAAATCTCCATTTTTGAAAGCCGTTGGCGTAAAATCATAGAGTGCTTCCACAATGGCCATAGTATCTGTAAATGCTACTTCTTGAGGGGTTTCGTTGAGTTTTTTTAGAAAAGAATCGAGTGTCATTATTGAATTTTTGATTGAATGTTTTCGACGAAATTTTGTCGTATTTTATAAGAAAAATTATTTTGTTCGGCATTAATAATTCGTTCTGGATGCCATTGTACGAGCATTAAATAGTGGCTTCTGCTTCGCTCAGCCACCGAAGCTAACGGGTCGAACTGTGGTGAGTGAGCGAAGTCGAACTCCAATCCTTCCACAACTCTATCATCAGATAACGCATTGATTTTTAGAGGTTTAGCAATGATGTCAGCCGATTGATGATGTGCTGAATTCACATCTCCAAATACAATATTGGTAATTTTTGAAAGTTCGGAGTCGTGAATAATTTCTATATTATGATAACGGTCTTTTCCTTCAAAATGCTTTGAATGATTCTCTTTCCCAGCAGTCGGTAAATCTGGAATCAGCGTACCACCAAGAAATACATTCACCAATTGCAAACCTCGGCAAATGCCTAAAACTGGCACTTGATTTTTGAAGATATATTCACACACTTTCCATTCAAATTCATCACGGCGTTCGTCCATGAAATTTGGATTGCACAAATTCAAAAACTCAGGCCGATTATATAAACTTGGATGCACATCTTCGCCACCCGATAAGATAATGCCGTCGCATTGCTCAATTTCGTGTAGATTGTTGAGTTTATAACCAAGTTTAATAACTTCGATGTGCGAATTGCCGACCAAAGCATTTTGTGACAAAATCCATTTTTCATAGATTGGATGTTTCTCTCCGCAATCTGTAATACCTATTTTCATTGTGGATTTTCGAGTGAGTCGTAGTATTTGAAAGTACTTACGAGCCCGTTTTCTGTTTTAAGATTGATATTATTTGCCTTTACATATTGCTCAACTAAAGGCTTTTTGTCTCCAAAAAGATTAAGGATATTTTTGCCTCTCGGAAGTTGAATAACTGATTCATCTTTCAGAATAAAAAACTTAGAAGATTTTACAAATTCTCCTTCGTATTCCCCCGAAGCTTCATAGCCAGTTTTTTCGGTATTAGAGCTATGCAAAACGCATGAATATTCTTTCAAAAGTGTATTTTTACTGATGTGAACAACTTCATAATAGGCATTTTCAAACTTACTGAAATGATGCCCCATTATTGTAAATGCTTCAGGCTTGATAGCGATTGCATCTTTATTGATGTCTTCTACAATATAAAGTTCGTTTTTCTGTACATTAAAAGCCATTAAAAACTGCATATCTTTCCCACTTTCGGTGCTTATTTTTCCTTTGTACCACCCATTCTTAAAAAATGGTGTGCCTTTGTAGGTTTTTGTAAACTCTTGCTGGGTATTATTTACCACATCTCTCGAACTATAATAAGCCTGAAAAGTAGTATCGCCAGTATTTTTATTCACTACTATCTTACTATCACTACTTCCCGCTACCTGCATCTTCCTCAAAAAATAATCATATTTATTATTCGTAATTTGCCCGAAGATTTGTTCGGAAAATAAGAATAGGAGAATAAAAGTCAAAGAGATTTTCATGACAGTAAATGTTTAGAGTTACATAAATAAAAGGAGTTTTACGAAATATAAATAACCACGAATACACTGTTTTTTGCGTATTTGTGGTGTAGTTAAAGGCTTTCTTAAACAAATTTATAATTTTTCAATAAATTATAATGCTTCGAGGTAAAGATTTTTGAAGTCTTCTCTCGTGACAGGTTTTGGGTTATTTGGATGAGCAAAATCGGCGATTGCTAAATCGGCCAGCGTTTCGATATGCTCCGATTTTACACCAATATCTCGCAAACGGTGCGGAATATTTACTTTGGTGTTTAGCTCAAACAGATACTGCACTACTGCCTCGCCAGATTCATCTTTTAAATCAAGCGTACGAGCAATTCGACGGAATTTATCTTCAAAACCTGCAATATTAAACTTCATTCCGTATGGAATGTTTACTGCATTTGCCAAACCATGATGCGTGTCAAGCAAAGATGATAATGGGTGAGCCAATGAATGCACTACGCCCAATCCTTTCTGAAATGCCACTGCACCCATCAATGAAGCAATTAGCATTTTGCTACGAGATTCGAGGTCTGGTTTGTTTACTGCCTTTTCCAATGACTCGTGTATCAACGCAATTCCTTCCAACGCAATCCCATCACACATTGGATGCCAGTTTTTTGCCACAAAAGCTTCCATGTTATGTGTGAGTGCGTCCATTCCCGTAGCGGCGGTGATAAATGGCGGCAAATCCATTGTGAGTAATGGGTCGGCAAAGATAATTTTGGCAAGAAGTTTTGGCGAGAAAAGAATTTTTTTCTGATGCGTTTCGTCGTCAGCAATGATGGCACTACGACCAACTTCGCTGCCTGTTCCAGCCGTTGTCGGAATCGTAATAAAATGCGGCACATCGTTGGTTACGTAAATATCTCCACCAATTAAATCATCATATTTGAATAAATCTTCTCGGTGATTGATTCTCAACAAAATAGCTCTTGCCACATCTATTGCCGCACCACCACCGATACCAATGATGCTATCTCGGTGAGTGCCATAATAGGTTTCGTCACCTTTATATACATCTGATTTTACTGGGTTTTTATGAATATCGCTGAAAACTTCAACGCTGATACCTTTCGATGATAAATCTTGAACAATTTGCTTGAAAAATGGCAAATTGGCTACATTTGGGTCAGTCACGACCAAAGGTTTTGAAAGGTTATTGTCTTTCAGATAAGCAGGAAGTTCAGAAACCACACCTGCACCGAATCGGATTTTAGTAGGAAAATTGAATTGAGAAATCACTTTGTTGGTTTTTAATAGTTTGAGAGTGACGAAAATACAACAAAAAACCACGAATTCAACAAAAAGTGATTGTTAAATTCGTGGTTTTCGTCTTTTCTATTGATTGTTATCTATCTATCGTGGACAAAAAAATCAGTCTCTTCTACCTAAGAAAATGCTTACGTAGTAAAGCAAATTGGCTACTGCACCTGCGGCAGCTACTACGTACGTTAAAGCGGCCCATTTGAGAGCATCTTTGGCCATATCGTGTTCGCCTGTTGTTACTATTGTACGAGTTTCCATCCATTTCAAGGCACGGTTACTTGCGTCATATTCTACTGGTAATGTGATGAGCGAGAAGAGTGCCAAAGCAGCATTTGCCACAATTAAAACCATCAATAAAATATTACCAAACGAGCTACCACGAGAAAGCATATACACTCCTCCGAACATCAAAAACATATTAGCAAAATTCATAACGTTAGTAGCCACATTGACGGCGGGAACTAATGTCGAACGCATTTTTAGAGGAGCGTAAGCCATGGCATGTTGCACAGCGTGTCCACACTCATGAGCGGCTACCGCAGCCGAAGCTGCACTCGAACCCGTGTAAACATCATAGCTAAGGTTTACGGTCTTGTCAAGTGGGTTATAGTGGTCAGTTAATTGACCATCTACTTGAATGATTCTTACATCATAAATACCGTTATCGTGTAGCATTCGTTGTGCTATTTCTGCACCAGTCATACCGTTTCGCAGACGTATCTGGGAATATTGTGCAAATTTACTTTTCAAGCGTCCTGATACTATCATGCCCAGTACCATAAAGACGATACCAATAATTATTATCATAATTTTTGTGTTTTTTGTTGAAAACTGTTTGTCTATCGACTAATAATTTTCTTTTATTTTCTGAATAATTGAGCTTGTTGAATAACCTTTTACCAATGAAATAGTTTTTACCTCGCCTCCATTTGCTATCACAAAATCTGCACCAACGATATTTTCAAGCGTATAATCATCACCTTTGACCAAAATATTCGGACAAAGTGTCTCAATTAGCTCTTTTGGTGTTGGTTCGTCGAACAAAATGACAGCATCAATAAAACTCATCGCAGCCATCATTCGTGAACGTGCGTATTCGTTTATCACAGGACGACTTTCTCCTTTCAAACGTCTCACCGAAGCATCGGTGTTCAGGCCAAGTACGAGCTTATCACCTAAATTTCGGGCTTTTTCAAGGTAATCAATGTGCCCGAGATGTACAATGTCGAAGCATCCATTAGTAAAAACGATTTTTTTGCCCTCAGATTGCCATTGTTCGATTTGCTGTTTAGCTTCTGTTAGACTTAATATTTTTGATTCGGTCATTTTTTGTGAAATATTCTAAAAATTTATGATTTAACCTCTCTCTTCGGCAAAACCAATGTTAATAAAAAAGCAATAATACCAAAAATAGCTACAAATACCATCCCTTGCATGGCATGAAGGAATGTAGCGAGTGTAATACCATCTTGTTGCGAAAGCCCGTAAAGCACTACGATACTTCCTACTAAAAAGTGATAACTTCCTATACCGCCTTGTGTGGGTGCTGCCATTCCGATTGACCCCATCACAAAAATTGAAAGTGCAGCCAAAGGTGAAAGATTAGAGGTTTCGGGTAAAGCAAAACAAAGAACATAAGTCATTACGAAGTACATTGTCCAAATCAGAATCGTATGGAAAACAAATGCCGAAGGGTTTTTAAGATTTCGGACACTCATAAAACCACTCGCAAAACCTCCGATTATTTTAGCAACTTTCTGATAAAGAGCATTTTGTGCGATTTTTTCTTGATTTTTTTTGAATAAAAAATAAGCCGCTACAAGTAAGCCAATTCCCACTAAAGCATAGCTTCCGAGTAAGAGTGGATTTTTGAATTTTTCGCCAAAAAAATTAAAGAAAACATCTTTCAGTCGGTCGAATTCGAGAATAAAATTCAAGAAAATCAATAGTAGAAGTACTAAAACATCAATCAAACGCTCGGCGATTACTGCTCCAAATGATTTTTCAAACGGAATATCTTCTAATTTATTGAGCGTTCCGCAACGAGCCACTTCGCCTGCTCTTGGAAAGATTAAATTTGCTCCATAACCTACTAAAACCGCCAATGTTGTACGAAAAACCGAAGGTTTATAGCCCATCGGCTCAAGCATCAAAACCCAACGATAGGCTCTACTCCAGTGTGCCACCAAAGCCATCACGGCCGAAAGTGCTACCCAACGATAATCGGCTTGTTTTATTTTTTCCCAGAGGGTGTTTAGGTCGATGTCTTTAAACGTAAACCAAACCAAAACAGCGGCAACTGTCAGTGAGATAAGGTACTGGAGTGTTTTTTTCATTAAAAAGAGGTTTTATGTGCAATTCTGGAGAATTATGCTACAATTATTTTACTACCAAGTTATTTTCGTCAGGAAAAACAATCATTGGCTTGTGGGTTTTTGCTTCTTCTTGGGTCATCCAAGCATAAGAAATAATAATTACAATGTCACCCACTTCGGCTTTGCGAGCGGCAGCTCCGTTCAGACAAATAATACCTGAGCCACGTTTACCTTTGATAGCGTAAGTTTCCAGACGTTCACCATTATTATTGTTTACGACTTGCACTCGCTCATTTTCCATGATTCCTGCGGCATCGAGCAAATCTTCGTCGATGGTGATGCTTCCCACATAATTGAGTTCGGCTTGAGTGACTTTCACTCGGTGGATTTTTGATTTGAAAATATTGACTAACATCTGTTTTTATTTACGATTGTACGAATTACGATTTACGACGGGGTCGCCCGAGCGATGATTAGATTTTAAATCTTCAAACGGACTGCAAAATTATAAAATTGCTTGTGAAAGAAACATTTGGCACAACAATAAAATTCAGATTAAATTTTTTAATTAGTTTTGTAGTGAAAAAGCTTATTATGATAATGATAAAAAAACTACTCCTCTTTTTTTTTGTAGCCACCACTTCTATAGCCTTTGCTCAGGATGCCAGTATTTTTGAACCAGATTCGATTAAGAAGAAAATAGAAGCTTTGCAGATTAGCTCTTCGCTCCGTATTGATGGAGTGATGAACGATGCTGAATGGCGAAAAGTAAAACCGACATCAGGCTTTACCCAAATCGAACCTTTTCAAGGCAAAAAGCCTACGCATGACACCGAAGTAAAGGTACTTTATAATAAACAATACCTCTATTTTGGCATTTTTGCTAAAGATTCTTTGGGCAAAAAGGCCATTCGTGCTACCGATTTTAAGCGAGATTTTAGTTTCCGCCAGCATGATATGGTGGCCTTATCGTTTGATGGATTCAATGACAAACGCAATGCCATGGTTTTGGTAACAAATCCGTATGGCGTGCAGCGTGATTTACTTTCGTTTGATGACCTCTACTACGACGTTGATTGGGATGGACTTTGGCGAGTACGTACTACTCGCACTGATTCGGGCTGGGTGGCAGAAATGGCTATTCCGTGGCAAACGTTGCGTTATCCGAAAACTTCGGATAGCCTACATACGTGGGGATTTAATGTTTTTCGTAGCCGCCGAATGAGCAACGAACAAACGGCTTTTTCGCCATATCCTCGTACATTTTCTAATCTACGTATGACTTATGCGGGAGAATTGAAAAATCTTCAGCCACCACCGCCATCGCCTAATATCCGAATTCAACCTTATTTTTTGACTTCGTACGATCAATATAGTGGCCAAAAAATACCGAAACCGACCGAAACAAATTTTAAATTGGGCGGAGAACTAAAATGGGCGATAAACTCGAATGCTGTTTTAGACCTTACAACCAATACTGATTTTGCCCAAGCCGATGCCGACCGCCAAGTAAATAATGTTACTCGTTTTTCGGTATTTTTTCCCGAAAGAAGGCAGTTTTTCCTTGAAAATGCTTCACTTTTTGGTGTGGGTGTTGGGCCAAACGATGATTTATCGGGTGGAACGATGCGTGTACAACCTTTTTTTAGTAGAAGAATTGGTTTAGATGATTTCGGAAATCCGATTCCGATTGATGCAGGTGGGCGTTTTGTGTATCGTTCATTGAAGCGAAATTTTGGGGTAATTGCGATGCGTCAGCGTGGGGTAGGAGAGACTCCCGCAACCAATTTTTTTGTGGGGCGTTTTTCTGAAAACTTTGGCGAACAAAGCCGTGTTGGTGGACTCGTAACGGTGAAAAATCGTCCAGAAGGCTCAAATATTGTTGGTACGGTTGATGGATTTTTCCGTTTGAATCAATTGCATTCGGTTAATGCAATGGCTACATATTCTAAACAAACGAATACTGGACAGCAAGGCTTTTCGGGTTTTGCTCAATATTATTTTACGAATAACCAGTTTAAAGTTTGGTGGACACAGTCGGTTGTGACGAAAAATTATAACCCTGAATTGGGTTTTGTTTCACGCACCGATGTGATTGGTACAACCCCAGGTATTTTTATTTACAATCGTGGAAAATGGTTGCCTAAAAAATACATTCGTGCTTTCGAGCCTGGAATCATGACTGAATTCTATCACCAAGCTTCAACGGGGCAGTTGATTGAACGCCAAATTAATATTAACCCAATTTGGTTTAATTTTCAGAATGGTGGATTTTTTGGATATTTGGTTAATCCAACTTTTCAGCGTCTGACCGAACCATTTCAGCCTTTGGGGGTGACAATTAATGTAGGCGATTTTAACTATGTTCGTCACCAAATTTTTGCGAGTTCTGACCCTTCAAAAATTATTAATGTAGTAGTTGACCATAGTTGGGGAACGTATTTTGATGGAAAGCTAAATTCGACCGATATTCGATTACAATTTGCACCTATTCCACATGTTTCAGTTTCGGGGCGTTATAATCGAAATGGTTTCAAAGAAGTTGGCGATGCAGTTGATGGTAAGAAAGTTGATTTGTATTCAATCGAAGGGCGTTTTGCTTTAAACCCAAGAGTACAATTGATTGGTTTTTACCAGCAAAATTCGGAGAATAACTCAAAAAATTATAATATTCGTTTATCGTGGGAATACCAACCTTTATCTTATATTTACGTGGTCTTTAATCGCCGAGGATTTAATAATGTAAATGAGCCAAGCGATATTCGTTACGAAAAAGAAAGTCATGTAATTGCAAAAATTAGTTATTTAAAGCAGTTTTGAGCTAATTGTTAATGTATAATGGTTAATGATGAATGAAAAAGAGTTATTAGCCATTTTTAAGATTTGTAAATATTCAACGACAATATAATTTATTCAACCTAAAATCAACAAAACTATGCAACGACGCACCGCACTGAAAAGTCTTTCGGTGGCTCTCGGTGGTTTGGTGTCCATGCCCGCTTGGGCTACCAGCTGGACTCCCGACTCAATCGGCAACGACAAATCTTTATCTGCCAGCGACGAGGCTATTTTAGCCGAAATCGTAGAGACAATTATTCCCGAAACAAAAACTCCTGGGGCAAAATCGCTAAAAGTGCATCAATTTGCTTTACGTATGATTAATGATTGCTACGGTGAAGCTGCTCAGAAAAGCCTCCAACAAGGGCTTGCTAAAACGGATGAATTGGCCAAACAAATCAACAGCAAATCTTTTGTTGAATGTGATGCTCAGCAACGCAAGGATACTATTTTGCAGCTAAGCAAAGCCGATGAGGCAAGCAAAAAGTTTGTGGAAATGATTAAAAACCTTACAATTCGTGGCTACACAAACTCTGAATATTATATGGTTAATGTTCAGAAATATGTCATGGCTCCAGGTTTTTATCATGGCTGTGTTCCTGTAAAAAAATAATGTTAATAATGACGACTGTTTGATGAATAGGCTACTTATGTGGGCTATCGACTGCCGTCCGTTGACTAATCAAATTCTATCATTCAACTAAGAAAATGCCAAATTTCAATATAGATTCAGTAAAAGACCGCACATTCGATGCCATAGTAGTTGGCTCAGGAATAAGCGGTGGTTGGTCAGCTAAAGAGCTGACAGGCAAAGGTTTACGTACATTGTTGTTGGAGCGTGGGCGTGACGTAAAGCACGTTACTGACTACCCAACCACAATGATGAATCCGTGGGAGTTTGACCACCTCGGACAAATAACCAAAGAGCTAAAAGATGCCAATCCGATTGCGAGCCGTTGCTACGCATTTAACGAAGATGCCGCTCATTTTTTTGTGAAAGATGCCGAACATCCTTACGTACAAGAAAAACCATTCGATTGGATTCGTGGCTATCAAGTCGGTGGAAAATCTTTGATGTGGGCCAGAGGAACGCAACGTTGGTCGCAATACGATTTTGAAGGGCCAGCACGTGATGGTTTTGCAGTAGAATGGCCGATAAACTATGCCGATATTGCACCGTGGTACAGTTACGTAGAAAAGTTTGCGGGTATTTCAGGAAATAAAGATGGACTTCCACAGTTGCCTGATGGAGAGTTTTTACCACCTCACGAGCAGTCTTGCGTGGAAAAGCATTTCACCAAAGAAATGGCGAAGCATTATAACGGTACTCGACCAATTATTATTGGGCGTTGTGCTCATCTTACTGCACCCCAGCCGATTCACTTCCAGCAAGGCAGAGCCAAATGCCAACAAAGAGACTTATGTCAGCGTGGATGTCCGTATGGGGGATATTTTAGCAGTAATTCATCCACCATTCCGTGGGCCATGCGTAGTGGGAAATTAACGATGAAAACCGATTCGGTGGTTCATTCAATCATTTACGACGAACAAAAAGGCAAAGCTACAGGCGTGCGTGTGATTGATGCTCACACCAAAGAAATGACCGAATATTACGCTCGTGTGATTTTCTTGAATGCAGCCACGCTCAATACAAACTTGATTTTGTTGAATTCTACCTCAAATCGTTTTCAAAATGGTTTCGGTAATGATAATGGACTCTTAGGTAAATACATTGCGTTCCATAATTTCCGTACGACGATTTCTGGAGAATACGAAGGTTTTCTGGATACTACTACTGAAGGTATTCGCCCAAATGGTAGTTATATTCCTCGTTTTCGTAATGTTTTTAAGCAAGAAACTGACTTTTTGCGTGGATATGCCGCAGGTTTTAGTGCCAGCCGCATGACTTATCGAGATACAACGGGCATTGGTGAAGATTTGAAAGAAAGCCTCAATCAGACACGATACGGGAATTGGAGAGTTGGCTCACACATGATGGGCGAGACGATTCCGAAAGAAAGCAATTATGTAGCACTTGATAAAAATTTGCTTGACCCTTGGGGGATTCCTCAGCTAAAAGTGTCGGTTGCTTATGATGATAACGATGAAAAAATGATAAAAGATTTTCATGAGCAACTCACCGAAATGTACACCAAAGCAGGTTTTAAGAATATAAAAACGCACGATAAACCAGATAAAGCCCCAGGTTTGGATATTCATGAAATGGGCGGTGTGCGAATGGGCAAAGACCCAAAAACATCAATGCTCAATAAATGGAATCAATTTCATAATTGCAAAAATGTTTTCGTGACAGATGGTGCCTGTATGACTTCCAATTCGACACAAAATCCATCTTTGACTTTCATGGCAATTACGGCCCGTGCTGCCGATTATGCCGTGAAGGAGTTTAAGAAAGGGAATTTGTGATGATGGTTTTGTGAAATTTTGATAATCAGGTTGTTATTTATAGAAGCTCTATAAGAATCTATGGTTTTATAGGGCTTCTATTTTGCATTAAACTCTTGCCAAGTGGCATTGTAAGCACCAAAACAACCAAATCCACCATTGATATTGGTGTAAAGCAGCACAGGTTCGGCAAATGGGTTATTGTTTTCTCGTTGTCGGCGGAGTGATGTATGGTAATTGTAGTAATGAATATCGGTTTGAAATAAACCAACTTTTATTTTATTTAAGCGTTTATCACTTACTACTCGATTATTTTGAACACCAGCAATATTCATCGAAGGCAAAAAAGTTCTGTTTAATGAAAGTAATTGACCATCAGTGTCTTTATCATCAATGGTTCGTAAATCTACAAGGCTCGAAATTAAGGTATCACTTAGTTTTTTATTTGTTCTTGTTTCCGAAATCTCATAATTGACATCATAAGCACTGATAGCCCGATAATAATTTGTTTCGCCTGCTTTGTCTTGCCAAATTACTTTTACGTCAAACTCGGTATTAGTAACTGTATTTCCTCGCTGAAAATCATTCACGGTTGTGGAGTCTATTTTTACTTCCTTTATTGTAATAGTATTCGGAACAGTGGTTGAGGCATTTACTTGTCGGCCATCGGGTGTATTTACCGTAATTGTATAAGTTTTTCCTACTAAAATTGGTAATTCTGAAGGTAATGCACGATAATACCCTAATTTTGGACTATAAATCAATCGAATACTTTTACTCCCATCCGATAAATTCACCGTTGCGTTCGTAATATCTTCTCTAATATCGCCCGTAGTGCCAATTAGCAATTTTGTCTCGGTAACTTTGGCCGCCAAAACCGTATCTTGCGGAGAAATAAAACAAGCCACAACCAACTTAGAATCAGTTTCAGGCAGAAACGAAGGGTCAATTTCTTTAATCAAACTTTCACAAGAAAGCAGAAAAAATTGAATAAATGTAAAGAAACTATATAAAATTATTTTTTTCATCTTTGGAATTATTCTCAGCTCCCCTTTAGGGGTTGGGGGTGGTCTTAAAACTTAAAATTATAACTAAACGATGGTATAATCGGGAAAATTGAATACCGCTGTAAGATATTGATAATCTGGTTATTAGCGTCAACTTTGGTATTGAGTTGATAGAAAAACGGATTTTTTCTATTATAAGCATTATAAATACTAATTTCCCAAGTGCGTTCGTGGCGGCGTTTCTTTTTACTGAATTGAATGCCCAAATCAAGTCGATGATACGGCTCCGCTCGGAAAGTATTTTTCTCGCCATATTCCTGCACGGCTCGCCCTGCAAAAAGCGGACTTACTGGCGTTGAAGTATTATTGATAGCATTATTTGCCCCAAAACGAGTATTAAAATTGCTATACCCATTATACCTCGAAAGCGGCACTGTCAGAGCATTTCCAGTACCGAAAACCCAAACTGCCGAAACCGTAATGTTTGGTTTTAT
Organism: Emticicia sp. MM; assembly: GCF_001649495.1. Taxonomy (NCBI): domain Bacteria; kingdom Pseudomonadati; phylum Bacteroidota; class Cytophagia; order Cytophagales; family Leadbetterellaceae; genus Emticicia; species Emticicia sp. MM. The sequence goes on from NZ_LXHX01000107.1 coordinate 81,862, forward strand.
ATCATAAATTCCGACCAACGAAATATCATTTCGGCGGTCGTAGCGAGGGAAAAACTCTTTGCCAAAATTGAGTTCGTCAAATTGCCATTTTGTCCAAGAAAGCGTGTAGCCTGCCCAACCCGAAAACTTCCCGACTTTTTTCTGCAATAAAAACTCCGCTCCATAAGACCAGCCTTGACCAATCGTTACGTTATCCTCCCAACGCACTCGGTTATTTGAAGTTGGGTCGTTTATAAGCAAAAAACTCGCCCCTTCTTTATAATTAATGAGGTTATTCATCTTTTTATAATAGCCTTCGATGGTCAGCGTTAAGCCTTTCTTATCGAAATCCTTAGTAAAAGCCTGCCGCTACTTGTTGCGATTGTTGTGGGGCAACCCTGTCGGTAGTTGGTACCCAAAGGTCGGTTGGTAAGCCAATGCCAGTATTGGTAAGCAAATGTACATATTGATTCATCAGTGCATAAGATGCCTTAAAAGCCAAATCGCTTTTCAGTTTGTAAGCTGCCGCCAAGCGTGGTTCTGGACGTACATAACTTGCTTCCGAAACTTGATAATTGCTGATTCGGAGGCCTGCATTCATTTTCAATCGGCTGGTTGCTTGCCAAACGTCTTCGGCATAAATTCCCGATTCTACAACGTCGATATTATCAATTCTGTTTTCAAAACGGCTAATATCTGAGTCTTGTAGCACAACTGCACTTGGTGTAAACCGATGAAAAGTGGATTGAATACCAAATTTCAAGGCGTGTTTTGGGGCTGGAAAGAAATCAAAGTCGTATTTGATGGCATAATCTCTGATACCCGATTGATAATCTAAATTATAAGTAGAATTAGTATTAGTATTTAGGTCGAGAGAATTAACTACCGAACTAATATTGAAGCGATAACGGCTATAAATAAGCGATAAATTGCCAAAAAGCTTCTGAGAAAATAGGTGATTCCAACGCAAAGTAGCTGTTTCGTTGCCCCAGTTTAGACCGTTTGATGAATTGTTTTCGGGACTTACAGTGTTTGTACTAAACTTATCTTTTCCAAAATAACCACTCAAATATAGTTTATCTTTCTGACCGAAATCATAATTCATTTTAGCATTCAAATCATAAAAATAATAGCCGCCCGTAGTTTTTTCGATAGCATCCCTTTGAGACGCTTTCACGAGTGGAGCAGCCACAACATCAAGATAAGTGCGTCTGGCCGAAACAATAAATGAAGATTTAGTGGACTTTTGTTTTTTTGTTTTAATCGGCCCTTCGAGGGTTAATCTTGAAGAAATAAGTCCGATTCCGCCCTCACCGTGCAGTTTTTCTTTGTTTCCTTCCTTCATATTCATTTCAATGACTGACGAAAGTCGGCCTCCGAAACGTGCAGGAAAACCACCTTTGGTGAGTTCTACACTTTTGAGGGCATCGCCATTAAAAACCGAGAAAAAACCAAAAAGGTGACTGGCGTTATAGACTACGGCATCATCTAAGATTATCAAATTTTGGTCAGGGCCACCGCCACGCACATAAATTCCTGATTGACCTTCCGAGCCTTTTTGTACACCTGGCATGAGCTGAAGCACCTTCAAAACATCTTTTTCGCCCATAAAAGCTGGTATTTTCTTGATTTGATTGATTGGTACATCAATTTTACTCATTTCTACCGACTCGCTCACTCGTTCTTCTTGGCGTTTTGATGAAACCACAACTTCGTTGAGCTGATTGGCCGAAGCTAACTCAATATTTATTTCGATATTTTTGTTGAGAACAAATGTTTTTTCGATGCGTTCGTAACCTACAAAAGAGAAAACCAAAGTAGCGGCATCGTTGGCAGGAAGCGTTATTGAATAAAAGCCGTAATTATTGCTACTTGTGCCGAAAGTGCTGTTAGGAACATAAACGTTTACACCGATAAGTTGCTCTTGACTGCCTTTTTCACGCACGTAACCACTTATTGTAAATGTTCGCTGGGCAAAAGTTGTATGACTCAAAACAGCTAAGAATATTAAAACGAAATGTATTTTTTTTATCATGGGTAGCAGATTATCCTATTATATTACTACGAAAAAGTGCCTATAAAAGTTGTGTAAAGTCTAAAAATTAAAAATTGTAGTGTTTTACGAAGATTAACAATAAAAAAACATCGCAATTGCTTAAATATCAGTTGTTTAGTTTTTATTTGTGCCAACAAAAATTGTAATTTTACGTAACATTAAAAAGTCTTACCTTCAATCATAAAATTATTATGGCAGAGAACGAAAAAAGCATTACAGATAAAGCAACCGAAATGGCTGGAGAAGCAAAGGCCGCTGCAACTGAAAAATTGACAGATTTGAAAGCAGAAGCAACCGAAGTAATCGGTGATTTGAAAGCAAAAGCATCGGAGTTAGTTAGTGAAGAAAAAATCAACGAAGTAAAAGCACAAGCAGCCGAGAAAATTGCTGATTTGAAAGAAGATGCAGCCGAGGCAGTAGAAGCTGCCAAAG